>JAQUQI010000002.1:0-150532 GCA_028716165.1 Candidatus Omnitrophota bacterium | reverse complement strand
ATCTGGTACTCGTCTCATTCCCAGATCCTTCGCGGCCGACTCTGTCCTCACCTTCCGCCGCTCTGGATGACACAGGGGTCACCCCAGATCCTTCGCGACCCTTTGTCATTCAGAGGAGCGCCGAAGGAAACACCTGTCATTTCGAGCATCCACCTTGTCATTCCGAGCGAAGCGAGGAATCTGGTACTCGTCTCATTCCCAGATCCTTCGCGGCCGACTCTGTCCTCACCTTCCGCCGCTCTGGATGACACAGGGGTCACCCCAGATCCTTCGCGACCCTTTGTCATTCAGAGGAGCGCCGAAGGCGCGACGAAGAATCTAGTACTCATTTCACCCCCAGATCCTTCGCTAACGACTCTTGCCTCGCCGGTTCCGCTCTGGATGACACATGGGTCACTCCCAGATCCTTCGCTAACGACTCTTGCCTCGCCGGTTCCGCTCTGGATGACAGGCAAAGAACGCCTGTCATTCCGAGCGAAGCGAGGAATCTAATACTGCCGCTCTGGATTACAAGTAATTGCACCTTGTATTTTCTAGTTAATTATGATAAAATAAGCCAACTTAGATTATACGCTTTCTGCAAGGTTTCTTAAAAAAGGAGGAGATATGCTCTTCGGTCTGTTTAAGAAAAAAGCGGTAAAGTCAAAAACAAATGCCGGCCAATCTCGCGGCGAACTTGTGGGAGAGATTAGCCACTATTTCGCGCATTGCAAGGCCGGGGTGATAAAGCTAAAGTCGCCTATCGCGCCGGGCGATACCATTGAGATAAAAGGCCACACCACAAACTTCAAACAGAAGATTGACTCGCTCCAGATCAATAATCAGCCCGTCCAGTCCGCCAAGGCGGGAGAGGAGGCGGGTTTTCTGGCAAAAAAGAGAGTGCGTTCAGGCGACAAGGTTTATAAAATATAAGACGTTTATTTCTACAGGATAAATATTATGGCCAAATACAGGGCCGGTTTTGCCGCCATTATCGGAAAGCCAAATTCAGGAAAATCCACCCTTATAAACGCCCTTGTAAACAAAAAGATAGCCATTGTTTCTGATAAACCCGAAACAACAAGGGACAATATAAGGGGCATAGTAACGGATACGGCCTCTCAAATCGTGTTTGTGGACACTCCGGGAATACACAGGCCGCATCTCTTGCTGGGTAAATTGATGGTGAACAAGGCCGCCAATTCCATGCTTGACGCCGACATCATAATATTTATGGTTGACGCGTCAACAGGGCTTACCGAGGCAGACGATATAATTGTTGACAAAATACGCGCATCCTCAAAGCCTGCTGTTGTTGCCATAAACAAGATTGATACCGTAAGCAAATCAAGGATATTACCGATAATAGACTCTCTCAAAGACAAATACCCTTTTAAGGAATTTATACCCATATCGGCGGCAACCTGCGAAAACTTAGGCCTTTTAAAAAATATTATTACCAATGCCCTGCCCGACGGAGCCAGGCTCTATGACGGCAATGAAATAACCGACAAAGACGATATCTTTATCGTTTCAGAAATAATAAGAGAAAAGGCCATATATCTTACGAAAGAAGAAGTGCCGCATTCAGTGGCGGTAGCAATTGAAAATTTTCAAAAAAATCCTGCCACGGGCGCGCTGGAGATAGATGCCGTTATTTATATTGAACGTGATTCGCAAAAGGGCATATTAATAGGCCAAAAAGGCTCCATGATAAAGCGCATATCAACTCTTAGCAGAAAAGAACTTGAAAAGCGCTTTGGCGAAAAGGTATCCTTGCAGGTAAACGTCAATGTCCTGGAAGGCTGGCGCAGGAGTGAGCGCGCCCTAAAAAAATTAGGCATTCATTAATATGAAAAAAGCGGACATCTATTCATTACTGGTAATACCGGAAACCGCCCAATACCTGCTGACCCTTGAAGAGGAAGCGGGCACGAGGCTTATACCGATTTGGATAGGGCCTTCCGAAGGCATGGCCGTTTCAGCGGCCCTGCGAAAGGAATATTTCCCTCGGCCTTTGACACATGACCTTATTTGCAATACGATACGGGAAATGAACGCCTCCCTCAAGAAAATAACCGTAACAGACCTTGTAGACGGAGTCTTTTACGCCAGCATGACGATAGGCCGGGGAAAAAAAGAATACGTCGTAGACGCCAGGCCAAGCGACGCTATAGCAATCGCCCTTCGCGCGCAGGCGCCGATCTTTATTGACGATAAAGTTTTTGAGAAATGCCCTGTTATTGATAAACCTATATCAACCGATGAGATGGAGGCGTTTAAAAAACGCCTTAAAACCCTCAAACCCGAAGATTTTTTCCAGGAAAAAACGAGTAATGGACGAATGGATTAAAAAGGCAAAATCATATTCATCCGCGAAACGGTTATTGTTCCTGGCCTCCGTTGCCGTCAACGCGGGATTCTTTCTTGCCATGATACGGACAGGCGCTTCAGCGGTATTGGCACGCGCCTGTTATGGGTTTTTTGCCGATAGTTATATGGCGGCCGTCATGTTTATCACTCTTACCGGATGCGCGCTCGCGGCAGTATCGGCGCCTTTTACCTGCGTTATACCTTATACGATAGAGCGCGGATACGGCCTGTCAAGACAGGCGTTTTTATCGTGGGTTGTTGACTGCGCTAAGAGCGCTTTATTAAGCGCCGCATTAATTATGGCAATGTTTACCGCGGTATATTTTTTGCTTATAAATTTTACGCTATTCTGGTGGCTTTACGCGGGAATTGTTTTTTTTCTTGTAAATATCTTTCTGGCCAGGGTTTTTCCCATGCTCATCATACCTTTATTCTATAAGCTTACGAAGGTATCAGACCCGGGCTTAAAAGATAAGCTGTCACAGCTTGCCCGCAAAGCGGGCATAAAAATACTTGATATTTACGTTATAGCTCTCGGCAAAAAAACATCCAAGGCCAATGCCGCCGTATGCGGTATGGGTACAACCAAAAGAATACTTCTTTCCGATACCATACTTGAGAAATATCCTGCCGACGAAATAGAGATGACCCTGGCCCACGAACTGGCCCATTACAAACTCAAACACATCTGGAAACTTAGCCTGGCAGGATTTCTCATGACGTTGACTTCGCTTTTTTTAATTGATATCATGCTCAATACCCTTATCCGGACTGGCGTCATACAGTATAAATACAGCCTTGAGGCTTTTCCGTATATGGCCTTATTTTTGACCCTGTTTAATTTTATGGCCATGCCCGTTGAAAACTTTATTACAAGGATATATGAAGCCCAAGCCGATAAAAATGCCATAGCGCTTACTAATAATCCCGGAGCTTTGCTCAAACTGATGGAGAGGCTCTCATCGCAAAACCTTTCAGACCCTTCCCCGTGCAGGTTTGAAAAAATATTTTTTTACAGCCATCCACCGGCGGCTGAACGTATCGCTGCCGCTAAAAATTACCAAGCGGTATAATTTTTGTTGCCTATGGATTTTTTTTGTGTTAGTATAATTAAAAACAGGAGGGAAGTGCAATGAAAAAAATGGTAATATGCGCGTTAACAGTAAGCCTTGTGTTAAGCGTAATGTTTATGCCCGCGACGGCACAAACAGATGACAAGGACAAGATAGAGACCGTGCACAATAACGCCCTGCTCGGTTGGACGGAAATACCAAAGGCCGTGGCAGCGGTTACCAAGGATTCGGACAACCCGTTTCTCGGACTTACGATAGGCCTGTGGAAAGGCGTGGTAAACGCTTTTGCCAGGACCGTGTCAGGCGTCGGAGATGCCGTAACACTTCACAATCCTGAATACAAGTCAGCCATAAAACCTTCTATGGTGGAAATACCTAATTGCAACGTAAGTAAATAACTTTTATATACATCAGTAAACTATGAAAAAGGGTTGTCTTTAGACAACCCTTTTTCATAGGATTATCCGTTTTCGCCGTGATCAAAAACCGGCCGGTGGCATTATGAGCGAAAAACCATTTGTTTCGGTAATAATCCCAATCAAAAATTTTGAAAGAACGGTAGGAAAAACCTTCCAATACCTGCTTAAGATAAATTATCCCCACGACCGTTGGGAGATAATCATCGCCGATGGAGGCTCAACAGACTCCACCCTTGATATCATAAAAAGCTGGCAGGCGAAATACCCTTTTATAAAAATAGTGAATGTCCCCGGGTCTCTGACGGCAGGCGCGTCAAGAAATGAAGCGATCAAACGCGCCGCGGGGGAATACATATTCTTTACGGACGGCGACTGCGCTCCATGCGAAGAATGGATAAATATCATACTAAGCAAGTTTGAAAAAGACCGGACAATCGGCGCGGTAGGCGGCGAGATATACACGCTAAGGGTTGACAAAGACAACCTGACGGAAGCCTATTGCGAACATTTTAAATTTAACATGGTATCTCCGCGTTATGGATTTATTAAAGAGGGGTATTTCCCGCCGCTTACAGACAAAAGCCCCACGCAGATAGCCGGCCACAGGGCGTATTTTTTTGTGACAGCCAACGTGGCATACCGAAGAAAGGCGCTGGATAGTGTTGGCGCCAGGTTCTGGCCGCATCCTACCGGTGAAGATATAGACATGTCACTGCAGATAGGACAACATGGCTGGAGGCTTTATTTTGCTCCCGAGGCAAAGGTAGAGCATATGCACAGGTCTGACCTTAACGCGTTGAGGAGGGTATGGTATACCTATGCCATGGCCCATCCGGCGCTAATAGACAAGCATAGCTGCCGCAAATTTGAACTGATATTCCAGTTTATCGGCCGCTACCCCAGGACACCGCTATTTCGCGTGCCTTTTTTTATAAAAGGATATATTTATATCGGGAGTTTTCATATGATGCACGTATCCGCGGCGGCTTTTATCATCGGCCTTGCGGCATCTATCGCCAACCCGGGCAATAATGGGCTTGTCATATTTACCTTTGCCATGGCTTTTTTTGCACTCTGGTCGGCATACAGGTTTTTCTACTGGTGCTTTTTTATGAAACCGGGGAAATGTTTCTTTGAATGGGCAAGGATGAGGTATCTGACAAACCTAAGCTTTGTGGCAGGCGGGCTTAAAGGTTTTAAAAAATATAAAGTATTATGCGTTGAGCCGAGTTTTTAGCCAATTTTTTATCTATACAGCGCGCGGCATGGAAGGGAAAATTAAAAAATGAAAGATGAGCTTAGCTTTTTTTTACGCACGGGCAGGCACGCGGCCAAGCGCTCGGGGGACTGCCTGCTTAAAGGCCTTGGCAAAAAACACGACATCAGATACAAAGGCAGAAAAAACCTTGTTACCGAAATGGATAAAAAAAGTGAGGCGCTGATCATCGCGTCCCTTCGCCGGAACTTTCCCTCCCACAGTATTCTTTCCGAGGAAACAGGGCATGCGGGCAAGGCCGGTTCTGAATACAGGTGGGTAATAGACCCTCTTGACGGCACTACCAATTACGCCCATAGCTTTTGTTTCTTCGCGGTATCCATAGCATTGATGAAAAATGATGATATCATAGCCGGCATTGTTTATGACCCTGTCAGGGACGAGATGTTTACCGCCATGAAGGGCAGAGGAGCATATCTAAATAAAAAAAGGATACACGTCTCCCGCGTTAAGGCCGTAAAAGAGTCTTTGCTTTCAACGGGATTTCCGTATAAGCTTGGAAAAGAAATGCGCGATAACATAGCATACTTTAAGTCATTTATGCTAAGGGCGCAGGCCATAAGGAGGCCGGGTTCGGCGTCTTTGGATTTATGCTATGTCGCCTCCGGCAGGTTTGACGGTTTTTGGGAAATGGAACTGCGCCCCTGGGATACTGCCGCAGGAGCGCTTATAGTCCAGGAGGCCGGCGGAAAAGTCACGGATTTTAACGGCAGGCGTTTTGACCCTTTCATGAAACGCGTCCTTGCCTCAAATAATAAGATACATTCGCAGATGCTTGCTGTTTTAGACAGGGGAAGGTAAGATGAAGGTATTGGGCATATCGGCAAGCCCGCGCGTAAACGGCAATTCGCACACTCTTCTTGACCGCGCCCTTTGCTCGGCGGGCCAGGCCGGAGCCAAAAGCGAAATGATATCCCTGTCCCGGCTTGAAATAAACCCCTGCCGCGGCGATGATTCCTGCCTTGCAGACGGCAGATGCCGCATAAAAGACGATATGCCCGCTCTTATTAAAAAAATTGACTCATGTGACAGGCTCATTATAGCCTCTCCGGTATATTTTGGCTCAATTACAGCACAGCTTAAAACAATGATAGACAGGTGCCAACAGGCCTGGGTCAAAAAATACCTATTAGGCAAAAAAGCCTGCCGGGATAGGCGCGGGGCATTTATATGCGTAAGTAAATATGAAAACAGGAATTTTTTCAGAAATTCCAAAGAAATTGTTGAGGTGCTTTTCAGGGTATTGGACATTAAACTTGCTCAAACGCTTTGGTGCTTTGGGCTTGAGGCCGGGGACAGCGCCGCTAACAATGAGGCATGCCTTCAAAAAGCGTATAAACTCGGCAGAAAGATAATAAACCTGTAAAAATGGCTATAAAAGGCGTATTTTTCGCCAAAAAATATATACACGGGTATAAAATATTAAATATTTTTTCTTTAGCGGCCCTTGCCCTGTCAGCGGTATTCTGCCTGACAGGATGCAGAGATTATAAGGCGCCAACACCTCCATACGAGCAATGGCAGCCTGCCGCCAAACCGTCTAAAACCCCCACGCCCGATAAGGTATGGCAGGGGATAAGAGGCCGCGTGCCTGATGGCAAAGGGCCTTTTTCACTTGCCGGACTCCTTGACACTGCTTTTTACAATAGCCCCATAACATCAAAATCATGGCATGACATCAAATCCAAAAGAGCCCTTCTCGGCCAAGCAAAAAGCGGATTAATGCCGCGGGTATCTGTCAGCGCCGAGGGCGCAAGAGAGAAATCTGTTCCCAATACGGCATCAGGAAAAGAAAACCAATTAAAATACGGGCCTTCAGGCAAAGCGGAACTTTTGCTTTTTGATTTCGGAGGCAGAAATGCCTCTATTGAAGCGGCTTATCAAGACATGCTATCTGCCGGCTACGCCTTCAACCAATCTCTTCAAGACTTAATACTTGACGTTCAAAAATCCTATTACGGGCTTTTTAGCGCTTATTCCACCCTGCAATCGGCGGAGTCAAACCTCGTTGACGCCAATAAAGGTTTTGAAGCCGCGGACTTAAAATTCCAGACAGGCATCGCGTCCAAGCTTGACAAATTGCAGGCAGAGGCAAGCCGCGACAGGTCGCTTTACGAACTGGAAGATGCCAAGGGCAGGCTTAAACAAGCCAAGGCTGAACTTGCCATTGCCGTGGGTTTTAGCGCGGACACGGATTTTGATATTACCGCTCCGGCCCAAGAGGCCTCTTTTAAGATGCAAGAGTCCGACATCAAGGAGATGATAGATGAAGCATTGTCCTGCCGCCCCGACATAGCTTCGGCAAGAGCTTTGGTAAACGAAAAAAAAGCAAGAATTAAACAGGCAAGCTCCGCTCTATTTCCTGAAATTAACGCGGGCGGGGCATACGGTCATGACTGGTATAAATATTATAATGAAAAACCCGCGCGCGATAACGGGTATAGTTATAGCGGGTATCTAAGCGTTAATTGGGACATTTTTGACGGTTTTTATAATTTTAACAAAAAACTCCAGGCAGAGGCGGAATTCGGCGCACAGACGGATAAACTCATAAGGCTTGAGCTTGAGGCAAGCGCCGATGTTTGGAAAAAATATTTTAATTATAACACGGCTGTCAAAAAACTGGAATACGGCAAAGCGTATCTTGACAGCTCTACGGCATCTCACGAACTTGCCCTTGAGGGATATTCGCACGGAATCAGAAGCATGCTTGATCTTTTGCAAGCGCAAAGCGAGCTGTCAAATGCCAGGGCAAGATACGTTGATTCTCAAAGGCAGGCATTTGTGGCAATCGCCGAATTGGCGCACGCGACAGGTTCTTTAAAAGCCGGAACACCGCCGGAGAAAGAGGCCCCATGACAGGATTCAATTATAAAAGCCCTGACGCGTATAAAAAACTTCTCAAAGACAAAAAAATTTTAAAACGCGTCTTGGCGCTGGCGCTTGTGTTAGCGGCCCTTGTTAACGTCAAAAACATTATATTCCGGCCGAAACCGGCCTGCATACCTCCAAGGCCGATCCAGACAAGCCTTATAATTCAGAAAGACGTGCCTGTTTACGCGGAGTCTTTCGCGACGCTTTCACCTTTGCTTGACGTTGATATAAAATCACAGGTAACAGGCAGGATAAAAGAGGTGCATTTTAAAAACGGCGACTATGTAAAACAGGGCGACAAATTATACACCATAGATCCGAGTGAATATGAAGCCGGACTGGCCAAGGCCAGGGCCTGTCTTGAGCAAAGTGAGGCTGACCTTAAATTAAAAACAGATACGCTTGAGCGTAACAAAAAACTGGTAGAAAAAGAGCTCATATCAAAACAGGATTTTGAGACGCTTCAAGCGCAGCTGCTTTCAGCCCAGGGACAGGTTGACCTTGATAAGGCATCGCTTGAGTTGGCCGCCATTAATCTGGGTTATTGCCATATCGTTTCGCCTGTAAGCGGCGTAACCGCGAAAAACCAGCTTGACCCGGGCAATATAGTGGTAGCTGACAATGGCCCTGTGCTTGTCAATATTAAAGATATAGACGCCTTGTTCGCCGACTTTACTCTTCCGGAAAGAGAACTTTTCAGGGTGAGAGAATCCATGGCCCGGGGCGCTTTAAAAGTTGAGATCGTGCCTGAAGGAGGCAAAAGCGTTTTTGAGGGTGAACTTGTTTTTATAAACAACGCGGTTGATAATACAACGGGAACAATATACGCGCGCGCCTTAATTGACAATAAAACACATCAATTATGGGCGGGGCAATTTACTACCATCAGGTTGATATTGAGCGTCAGTAAAAACGCCGTGCTGGCCCCTTATTCCGCCATAAAAATAGGCCAGAAAGGCCATTATCTTTTTATCTTTGACGAATCAAATAAGGCTGAATTGCGGCTTGTAAAGACAGGCTTGCGGCAGGATGATTATATTGTTATTGAAGAAGGGGCCAGGCCCGGTGAAAAAGCCATAATTTCAGGGATATTAGGGCTTTACCCCGGCGCGCCTGTAGTAGAGGCGGACGGTAAAGATAAAGAGAAAGAAAGCAGATAATGATATTTTCCGAAGTTTTTATAAGAAGGCCGATAATGACGGTGCTTGTGATGGTAACAACCATTATTTTTGGCGCGGCGGCATATATGGGCCTTCCTGTAAGCGATTTGCCTGAAGTAAAATACCCCGTTATTACGATTACAGTTGTATACCCCGGCGCGAGCCCCGTAATGATGGCGGCTACAGTTGCAAAACCCATTGAAAATGAATGTATGCAGATACAAGGGCTTTCAACGATCATATCAACCAATACCGAAAGCCAATCCCAGATAACTCTGACATTTGAACTAAACGTGGATGTTGACCTGGCCGCGCCTGATGTCCAGGCGGCCATATCAAGGGCGATGTCCAATCTGCCCGATGACCTGCCCCAGCCGCCCACATATCAAAAAACAAACCCGTCGGATAAACCTATCATACATATTGTCGTAAGTTCCGATACGCTCACTTCGGGCCAACTCTATGATTACGGTAATACGGCAATAGGGCAAAGGCTTAGCATGGTTGAAGGGGTTTCAAAGGTCAATGTCTGGGGCGCCCAGACCGCTGTCCGCGTGCAGGTTGACCCTAAAAAACTGGCGGCAATGGATATAGGCATAGACGAGGTGGCAAAAGCCGTAAAAACAGGCACAATCATAATGCCGGCTGGAAGCCTTGACGGAACTTTCCATACATTCTCAATAGAGCCGCAGGGGCAGTTGATGGACGCCGAAGCTTACAAAAATCTCATTATAACATACAGGAACAACGCGCCTGTGTATTTAAAAGATATTGCCAAATGCTATGACAGTTCCAAAAACGACGTTATAAGGGTAATATCATATAAGAAAGGCTTGGGCTGGAAAGACACTAATGTATACTTATCCATTACCAAGGAATCGGGGGCAAATACGGTCGCTCTGTCAAAGAGAATAATGGATACCCTTGAAGAATTAAAAAAGGAGATGCCCGGGGCCGTAACAATAGACATCTTATACGACCAATCCAATTCTATTGTGGAGTCCGTTAAGGACGTAAAAGATACCATAATAATCGCCGTTATCCTTGTCGTCTTGATAATATTTCTTTTTCTTGGAAGGCTCTCGGATACCGTGATACCGAGCATTACCCTTCCGATTGCGATTGTCGGCACGTTTGCCGTAATGTACGCGGCCGGATTCAGCCTTAATAATCTTTCGTTGATGGGGCTAACCTTATCGGTAGGATTTTTAGTTGATGATGCCATTGTCGTTCTTGAGAACACTGTAAGGCATGTGGAGGCCGGCGAAAAACCTATGAATGCGGCCATAAAAAGCATGGGTGAGATCACGGGCACCGTTATTTCAACGAGTATCGCCCTTATTATAGTTTTCGTGCCGCTCGTATTTATGAGCGGTATAGTCGGCAGGCTGTTCAGGGAATTATCGCTTACGGTTGTAGCGGCCATAGTATGTTCCACTATAGCGGCCCTCACATTAACGCCTATGATGTGCGCGCGCATGCTTAAGGAAAAACCGAAAACAGGCGGCGCTGAAGAAAAAAAGACACGGCTTAAGGAAAAATCCGACATAATAGAAAAACGGCTCAAGGATTATTATGCCCGCGCTTTAAAATATGTCCTTGAGCGCAGGCATATCGCGCTTATCATATGGATAATATGCATTATCGGCACGTTTTGGTTTATCCGGATATTGCCGAAAACCTTCATACCGGAAGGCGACAGCGGCGCGGTCATCGGTTTTATGCAGGCGCCTCTGGGCGTATCGTCTGAAAAAATGTCCCAATTCCAGGACAAGGTCAATGCCGTGCTCCAGTCCGATAAAAATATAGAAAAAGCCGTTACCGTAACAGGGCTTCAGACAGGCGCCGACCAATCAACGGGCATTTTTTACGCTATACTCAAACCGCACAACGAAAAGGGCAGACAACCTATAGCAAAGGTCGTTGAAGCATTGAACTCAAAGTTGTATATGATAAGCGACGGCCTCGTATTTACCATGGCCATGCCGGCCCTTGTTATAAGCACGGGAGGAGAAAGCACCGCCACCGGCTCAAAATATTCCTATGTCATGAGCGGGCAGGACAGGGAAAAACTCTATGAAGCGGCCAATCTGCTTGAACAAAAAATGAGGGCCATGCCGGGGCTGACAGGCATACAAAACAGCGTAAAACTTGATATGCCGCAGTTAGACATTATACTGTTAAGAGACAGGGCGTCAACACTCGGCATCACCGCCGAAGATATTGTATCTTCGCTTAGCCTTGCTTACGCGCAGGGTAAGGTAACGCTTTTTAAAAATGACACAGACCAATACTGGGTCATTGTTGAGTTAGACAAAAACTATAAGCGTAATCCTGCCGACATTGACAACATCTATGTCAGGTCAAAAACCACCGGCAAACTTACGCCTTTGGGTTCGCTTATTGACATAAAGGAGAGTGTCGGGCCGCAAGATGTCCCGCATTATAACCAGTTGAATTCAGCAACCATATCGTTTAATCTCAAGGAAAACATGCCGCTTGGGGAAATTACTAAGACCGTTTCCGGGCTGGCGCGGGCGATTTTGCCTCCGGGCGCTTCAGGCTCATTCCAGGGCGAGGCCCAACAATTTCAATCAGCGGTTAAAAGCATGTCGGGCTTGTTGATAGCGGCAATTTTTTTAATGTATATAGTGCTTGGTATTTTATATGAAAGTTATATACATCCGTTCACCATACTTACCACGCTTCCCGTAGCGGCCTTCGGGGGCCTGCTGACACTTTTATTATTCAGGTCAGAGTTATCGCTTTACGCGTATATAGGCGTATTTATGCTTCTCGGAATTGTGTCCAAAAACGGTATTATCATGGTTGATTTTGCCCAGCAGAATCTCAACGAGGGCGAGAAAAACAGCGCGCAGGCCATCTACAATGCCTGCCTTGTGCGGTTTCGGCCGATACTAATGACCGGAGCGTCAACTATAATCGGCGCTCTGCCTATCGCTCTCGGTTATGGCGCCGACGGCGCCTCAAGAAGGCCTCTCGGGCTGATAGTCGTCGGAGGGCTTATATTCGCGCAGGTGGTTACGCTTTTTGTAACGCCCGGCATATATTTATATATGCAGGAATTTCAGGAAAATGTCCTTGACAGGTGGGAGCTTTCCCGTTCAGGCGCCGCTTCTTGCGCGGACAAGCCAAAATGAGTAACAAGGCCTTTGTGTCCCGTATCCCTAAAACCGGCATTTTCCTGTTATCCTGCCATGATTTATCTTGATTATTGGGCTTAAATTTGATACTATTTTATTGTCTAATAAATAGTATCTATGGAAAGGGGAAAGATATGAAGAACAAAGCCGCAATATGCGCTGTCATTGCCATGATGCTGTTATCAACAGGTAACGCGTGGGCATTTAAGCCTAAAGATCAAGAGACAATGCCTTTTTTCATCTACTATGATAACAATTCCCAAAAAAACCATTTTGTGCCGTCCGGGTGGATGGGAGATTTCAGCTCAATTAAAATCAATCAATCCTGTAAAAACAGCCCTTATTCAGGCAATTCGTGCATTGAAATAACATACACAGGCCAACCGTCACAGGGAGCGGGATGGGTGGGAGTATTCTGGCAAAATCCCGAAAATAACTGGGGCTCCAAAGACGGAGGATACAATCTGTCAAGGGCAGGCAAATTGACCCTTATGGCGCGCGGCGCCAAGGGCGGCGAGATACTGGAATTCAAGACAGGCGGCATAACCGGACAGTTTCCGGATTCGGATACCGTTGGAATCGGGCCTCTGGCGCTTAGCAATGAGTGGAGCGAATACACCATTGACCTTTCAGGCGCGGAGCTTTTTTATATCAGCGGCGGTTTTGTTTTTGCCGCAAGCCGTATGGACAATCCCGACGGATTTGTGATTTATCTTGATGACATAAAATACGAATAAAAACAGGGGCAGTCATGTCAAAGCTAATTGTATTATTAATCATTATAGCGGTAATTGCTGCCGCGGCAGGCGGTGTTTATTTTTATTACCAAAAGGGTCAAGTCCTTGCCGCGGGCAAGGCATCCCAAAAGAACGAGGCCTTTTATGTTTCGGGCTATGTCAGCCACAAAAAGGGAAGGGAAGGGCAATGGTCGGCCCTGACGCTTGATACTAGAATATCCGACGGCGATTATCTAAAAACAGCCAAGGGTTCCGCCGTTGACATCAAATTCGGCAAGGACATGAAAAATATTATATCCGCTTCAGAAGATACGTCGCTGGGCATAAAAAAGATAGAGCTCTCGGGAGATAAGGGCATAAACCTGGAACAGGGTAAATTAATATCAGACCTCAAGGGCCTTGATCCCGGAAGCAAATTTGAAATAAAGACGCCTACGGCTGTTTGCGGGGTCCTTGGCACGGGTTTTGAAACAATAGCAAAAGACGACCAGACCATATTGAAAGTATATGAGGGAAGGGTCTATGTCAAAGGCGCGGGCATGCAATCCGTTATCGGTAAAGAGATCGTTGTCAGCGAAGGCAATCAGACAGTAATTTATAAATCAAGGGCCCCTGAACAACCCACACCTTTAAATGAAGATGACAGGCAAAAATGGAGAGAATGGAAGGATGAATTGATATATAAAATGTTTCGTCCTTTTTATGTCTTTTTTGATGAAAATGACCCAAAAAACCATTATCATCCTTCAGGCTGGCTCGGAGACTATGATGCGATAAGAAGGCTTTCGTGGGAGGAAAACCCGCATTCCGGAAAAGACTGCCTGCGTTTTAGATATACGGGCAAAACTCCGCAGGGGGCAGGCTGGGCAGGGGTCTATTGGCAGAATCCCGTCAATAACTGGGGTGATGTGCAGGGCGGTTATGATTTAAGCGGAGCAAAGAGATTAAGCTTCTGGGCTCGCGGAGAAAAGGGCGGCGAAACCATAGTCCGCTTCGGCGTCGGAGGAATTACAGGGCAATACCCTGATTCTGTAAAAGCCGAAATCGGGCCAGTGGTATTATCAAATACTTGGAGAGAATACCAGATAGACCTCACCGGTAAAGACCTTACTTGTGTCAGCGGTGGTTTTTACTGGATGACCGATAGAAATTCCAATCCGGACGGAGCCGTGATATACCTGGATAATATCGTTTATGAATAAAATATGACAGGAGGCGGACAGGGATGAAAAAAATTATCACAGGCATCATATTGTCGTTTCTTATCGCGCAGGCATACTGCGGTATCAGCTATGCCGGCTCTAATAAGACATGGGGCAATATAGGCAAAGGCCTTGCCATATATGAAGGCGTCAAGGTCGTGACAGGCAGGCAGGGAAATATCATTGATGATGTCACAGGCGGCATGCAGCCCAGGCAAGCCTCTTCCCAGGTATCAGGGTCTACAGATTCATATGAAACAGGATATAATGCCGGTTACGAGGCCGGATACAATGCCGGTTTTAGGCAGGGTGTTGAAAGAAGCGGTAAATAAAGAGCTTGAAAAATTACAGGCTTGTTGCAGGGTTTTTAGCCTGTCCATGTTTTTTGACAATCTTTGCAGGAATCTTCATAATTATAACCTGAAGGCATAGGGGCCTGCGCGCTATCATCCTGGACACCGGCATTAACGGGAAAATATGTTACCGGTTGATGGGTTTCTGTGGTCATATCCTGGCCTGCCAGCCATTGCCCCTGCTGTGTTTGCGCGGTTGGGCTATAGGTTTTGGCATTATCATAATAATTATCCAAAGCCTCGGCTCGGTCTTCGGCGGCATGTAAATACAGGGCAAGCAAAAATATGGCAAGAGCCGCCGGCAGGACAAATAAAGGCAAAGATTTAATATTTATTCTCATAAACAGCCTCCGTCAATATAATACCTCTTTATACAGGTTATGTCAATGGCGGCGGAGAAAAAGGCTTTTTTATCAACCTTGTTTTTTGATTGCTTTTTTTTATTTTTTTGCTTGCATTACGCGGCAAAATATGCTATATTCACATTTGAAATATGAATGGTTCAGCCCACCGAGAAGGGCCTGTTGGTTATAGTTTATCTTTTCCGATGGGCCCTTTTTTAATGAATGTCATAACTATTTTTTTGACCTGCCGAATATCCGCCGGTTTTTCAAAAAGCCATGATAATTAAAAAAGACCCCGACATTATTAAAGGATTTTTGGAAGACTATTCCAACCTGAAATCAGGCTTCTGCCAAGACGTCTATTTCGCCGAAACAGAAGATGATATCCGGCAAGCGCTCCATGATTCAGTCTCCCTGATGGCGCCTCTGACTATAACCGGAGCCGGCACGGGTGTCGCCGGAGCAAGAATACCTTTTGGCGGCAATGTCTTATCCCTTGAAAAAATGAACTCCATAAGCGCTATCAGGCCGCTTCCGGACGGCACGGCTGAAATAACGGTTGGAGCGGGCCTCATATTAAAAGACCTTCTGGAAAAAGTAGATCAAGGCGGTTATTTCTATCCGCCGGACCCCACGGAAAAAACATCTTTTGTGGCAGGAAACATTTCAACGTCAGCATCGGGAGCAAAGAGCTTCAAATACGGCGCCACAAGAGATTTTGTTAAAAGCTTAAGGCTCATGCTTTCAAACGGGCAGATACTCAATCTAAAACGCGGCGAGATTTTTGCCGATAGAAGGCGCCTTGACATTACTACCGAATCAGGACACAGGCTGTCTCTTACCCTGCCGTCATACGATATGCCGAGGGTAAAGAACGCGGCAGGATATTATATAAAAGACGATATGGATGCCATAGACCTTTTTATAGGCCAGGAAGGCACTCTGGGCATAATATTAAACGCCACCCTTAAACTGATAAAAAAACCCGGGCAGTCCATGGATTGTTACGCCTTTTTTAAAAATAACGATGATGCCGTTTCTTTCGCGCTAAAGGCAAGGGAACAAAGCCTTATCAAGAACACGGCCCTTGATGCCGCTTGCCTTGAATTTTTTGATTCCAACGCGTTGGATCTTTTAAGGCAAAAACACGATATAATACCTTCCCTGGCCAAAGGCGCCGTATATTTTCAACAAGAAATACCGCGTGGAGATGATGGCGACATGCTCATAAGCGCCTGGGCAAACCTTATAGCGCGCTGTAACGGCTTGACAGATGAGACATGGCTTGCCTTAGCGGACAAAGACAGGCAAAGAGTAAGCGATATAAGGCACGATGTCCCGGATATGGTCAACGAATATTTAAAAAAACATAATATGCTTAAAATAGGCACTGATATGGCCGTCCCCCACAAAGACCTGCCGGCTATGATGAAATACTGTGATAATACGCTTTCAGGCGCCGGTCTAAAATATCTTTGCTTCGGGCACATAGGCCAGGCGCATCTGCATATAAATATTTTGCCTAAAAATACAGCCGAGCACGAAAAAGGAAAGCGGGTATATAATAAGCTGGTCCAGAAAGCCATATCGCTTGGCGGAACACCCACCGCCGAACACGGTATTGGAAAAATCAAACACGGTTATCTTGAAATGCTTTACGGGAAAGAGGCCGTAGCGCAGATGGCGCGCCTTAAAAAACAGCTTGACCCCTACTGCATACTGGGGCTTGATAATATATTTCCAAGGCATTTGCTTGAGCCCGCACTGTAAGATACCATCGCAATAAAATAATCCGCCTATTATTTTTATAATATTCGTTTAAGGACAAATCGCGATATTCGCGTTTTTATCAAAAGAAATACTTCATTTTACTATTTTTCCCTACCGCCGGCTTTATCTATTTGTTATAATAATATTAACTAATAAACCACCGCTGTATCTAAAGAAGCGGTAGGGGAGGGCTATGGCGGATATCAAAAAGATCCTTGTTGTTGATGACGATGTAAGCATTATTAATCTCCTCACAGACCTTATCCCAAAAGTATTAAAACATGAAATATATTTAACACTGACAGGTGAAGAAGCTTTAAAAATATTGGAAGAAAAAAAACCTGACATTGTTTTGCTTGATATGCAGCTTCCGGGAATAAACGGGATACAGGTACTAAAAATAATTCGTCAGGAATATCCCGATACAAAGGTATTAGTCATAACAAGTTATGACAATGAAGTGAAAAAAGCAGTAGCAGAACTTGGAGTGGACGGTTTTTTCCCGAAACCTATTCTACTTGATGAGATAATAAACAGAATAGACGATGTTCTAAAGGCAAAAGACGCTACCAGGGTAATTCCCGTTTCTTTAGATGAAATCACAAGAAGAAATGACATTGTTCCGGCGGCAAAAATACTTTTTATTGAAAGAGAGTTCTGGATGCCTTATCTTTTGCCTATTCAAGACGGCGAACACAAATATCCTCCGCCGCTTGTAGAGCCATACGGCGAATATGAGTATATGCCGGTATATTGCCAAAAAGAAGCTCGGAGGGCCCTGTCTGCTTTCAGGCCGGATATAGTAATATGCGCTACCGAGGTACCAACGGACAAGCCGCATGGCAAAAAATCCGAATCAACCGCCAACCTGATAAGTGATATTATGAAATCAAAGTATGCGCCGAAAGCAATAATTGTCCATGGCACTCAACAAAACATAAACTCCCACGGTTTTAAAGACGCCAAGCATAGCGGGGGTATATGGATTGAAAGCGACGATATGTATAACTATGATGAAAAAAAAGACAAAGAAAACGCCGAAAGACTGAATAAAATGATATGGTCTATATGCTTTAAGCATAACCTGATCAGAAAGGTAAAATAATGAATAAACGGCTATACCCAAGAATTAAAACTTCTTTTCCTTTACGTATCAATTCCAATGTATTTGGTAAAGTCATAGACATCAGTGAAACAGGTTTCGGCATTGCTTTTGAAAAACCTTTGCTACTGTCAAACGCCGTTGCGGATATAGAACTGTCGCCAAACGAATCCATAAAAACAGAATTTAAAATCATTTGGAGCAAACATCTTATACAAAAAAACGGTTTCAGGTACGGCGCGTGTTTTATAAGATTAAAGGAAAGGGATCTAGACTATCTGCGCGGCATGTGCATACGCGAAACCATAAAACCCATTATTGATGAAATAACGTGTTCTGATGATAAACAAACTGTATCAGACTTCTGGACTATACACTGTAAGAAATATATGTCGCAATTGGATTCTCTTGTCAATGATATCCAAAATAATAAAATACGATTAACCGATGCCTGTAATAAAGCGGGAAGAATAACTGATGACATTGTGGAAAAAGGCCATAATCTTGAAAACTTGCTTTCCAATAAGAAATTAATCAAAAAATCAAAAGAATGTTTTAGAGCGTTGTTAGGCCCGTGGGCTTATAGAGGCAAAATTCTTAAACGCGCCTATGAAAAACCGCGCGGTTATCCAGGTGATTATTTTACTATAGAGCTTGTTTATAACAATAAAGCGATCTCTGAAAATATAGGGTATTGTTCGGATATGTATTTTTTAAACAATGAGTACGCTGCGGCCGTAAGAAACAGAAAAGACAAAATGAAAGATATGCTTGAAAAATATCTCTTAAAATCAAGGTTTAATCCCACAAAAATTTTAAATATTGCTTGCGGATCCTGCAGAGAAATAGTAGAAATGCTCTCAACAGGCTTTGCGCCGAAAAACAAGACAATCTTCACTCTGGTTGATCACGATCAAGAGGCGCTGGATTTTTCCAAAAAAGTTTTAAGTCCCTATGCATCAAAACTTCTTGAACATAGATACCTAAACCATAATGTATTAAACTATATAAAAGATAGTCAGGATTATAAAAAAATTTTAGGCGATTATTCGCTTATTTATAGTATAGGTTTGGCTGATTATCTGCCTGACAGGCTACTTAAGTTACTTATCTCTTTTTGGTTTGATATCCTGCAACCGAACGGAACCCTGATTTTAGCTCACAAGGATATAATCAAATACGATCCTGTCGCCATAGATTGGTGGGCAGACTGGACATTCTATCCCAGGCATGAAGAAAAACTTCTTAATATCATAAAAGAAGGCATATCAATAGACTTTGATGTGCAAACTGAAAGAGATAAATCTGGCATAATCCTATTTGTGATTATAACCAAAAGATAGAACTATGACTTTTTTAGCTTTTACAGGACTTATAAACGCATTAACCAGTTTGATATTAGGGTTGTTTGGTTATCTAAAAAAACCGAATAGTTCCGTCAGCAAGGCCTATTTGAACGTTAACTTATCTATCACTCTTTATAGCATAGGCTATTTTTTATGGCAGACAACGGCTGGTCATACAAGTAAAATTTTTTGGTTTAAAGTTTTGGTTTTAGGAGTCATTTTAATTAATGCCGCTTTCTTGCATTTTGTTTTCGCTTTTACCGATAGACTTGTTGTGAAAAGAAATTTACTACGCGTCATTTACGCTGTTAGTTTCGTTTTTATTTATTTCAACTTTTCCGGTATTTTTTATAATGGGTTCATATTAAAATATAATTTAGGATTATGGCCCATACCAAGTTTATTTTTTAACATTTATTTAGTTTTTTGGTTTATACAAGTATTGTATGGTTTTATACATTTTATTCGTGGGCTAAAGACGAGTAGCGGTTTTAAGCATGAACAGATAAAATATTGCATAGTTGCAGCAGCTTTTGGTTTTATAGGAGGGGCGTCTAATTGGCCTATGTGGTACGATATTAAATTCTCTCCTTATTTAAATATCTTAATCGCCGTATACGTAATAATAGTAGCTTATGCCATTATACGCCATAAACTCCTTGATATTGAAGTTATTGTCAAAAAAACCCTTGTTTTCGCGGGGCTATTCGGTTTTGTGTTCACCATTATAATCATGGCGGCTCTTTTGACTCAGGAATTTATCGCAAAATACATTCCGCACTCCAGGTATTTGGCATTGGCGATAAGCGCTGTTATTATTGTGCTGTTACAACAGCCTGTTTATAATTTTTTGATAAGCTTAACCAATAAATACCTTTTTCAAAAAAAGTATGACGCCCGAACAATGCTTAAAGATTTCTCCAACAAAGCATTAACTATCTTAAATCTTGATACGCTCTGCAATGTCACCATTGAGGCTTTGGTCAGGCATTTATGTTTATCAAATTGCGCTATCTTGCTCCTTAGCAAAGAAGAGGTGGGGTATCAAGTGTATAACGCGGCTGGAGTGGACGGAAAAGGCGTATATTTTGATTCAAAAAGCAGTCTTGTCCAGGCGCTTAAAGCAAATTACCAGCCCTTGCTTTACCAGAGCCGCAATAAGAGCACGCAAGCCTCTGAACCGGTAAAAAAAGACATGGAAAAAATAAAATCCATGGCGTGCCTGCCGCTGGTTATACACAATGAAATGGTAGGCATACTAAGTTTAGGGGCAAAAAAATCCGATCAGCCTTATGATGAAAACGATATAGATATAATCACGACTTTAATGAAAGCGCTTTCAATAGCAATAAGCAACGCTAAGCTTTTTATGCAGGCGTCGCAGTGTGAAAAATTAGCGGCAATAGGGACATTGGCCTCTGCCGTGAATCATGAAGTATGCAATCCGTTAAATAGAATAAGCATCCAGATACAGGCTTACATATTAAACAAAAAGGCCAAGCCTTTTGAAAATAGAGACCTTGAAAACCAGTTTAAGGAAGTGGAAAAAATAATGTATGACATAATGTCCGAGATCCAAAAGGTCGCCAGCATAACAGGCAAGCTTTCAAATTTTGCCAAGCCAAAAAAGATTGTTGATTCAAAACCCATTAATATAAAAGAAAGCGTGAAAGATACACTTAATATTCTGGGGCATAAGCTTCAGTCAGACAGGATACATATAGAAGAAAATATACCTTTGGATTTACCTGATATCATTGCTGATAAAGACCAGATGCAAGAGATATTTTTTAATCTGATTAAAAACGCAGCGGAAGCTATAAAAGAAAAAGGGTGTATTCTGATCACGGCAAAAGAAGATAACAACAAGGTAAAAATAGAGGTGACGGATTCGGGCTGCGGTATACCCGAAGATAAGCTTGATAAAATATTTGAACCGTTTGTCACTACCAAAACAGACGGTTCGGGTTACGGGCTGGCAGTAGTGCGTGAAATTATCCTGCGCAATAAAGGCAGTATAACGGCAAGGAATAATGCCGGCGGCGGAAGCACGTTTTGCCTGGAATTTCCAAAAGCATAGAGGCATTAAAGTGAAAATATTGCTGGTTGACGATGATGTAAAGGCGTTAAATATGTTAGCCGAATGCTTGACGCGCTTAGGCTACGCAATCTCCAGCGCCGATACGGCTGAAAAAGCCCTGGCTATACTTGCCAAAGAAAAACCGGACGTCCTTTTATGCGATTTGGATTTAAGCAGTTCATGTCCACTGGACGGAGATATCATTATAGCCGGACTCAAGGAAACCAGCCCCGATACCATACCCATTATGCTTACAGGGCATACCGAAGAAACTGCCCGTAAAAGGCTCTACGAAAAACCGGATATCAAGATATTGCATAAGCCGGTTGATCTTAAACAGCTAAACGAGATGTTAATTAGCGTGAAAATCTGTTAAAAACCGCGCCTAAAGCTATTTCTATCTATAAATCGCATACCTGTTATTTGATAAACTAATACTTGACACCAAATGATTTATATGATAGTATTTAAAAACATTTAAAATATATTAATGAACTCAAAAATGGAGGGTCTATGCGCTACAAAAGAATTGTTTCATTATTAATTGTGCTTTCTTTTTTATATAATACGGTTTTGTCTGCAACCCCTGGCTTGGCCCAAGAATGGACATTAAGGGCTCCGATTGCGGGACCGATAGTAATGAAAGGCATAGAAAAGGAACTAAACGAGAAAATTGTTACACTCACACTTGAAGCCCCCCTCAACGCTTGGGCATTAGCTTGGGCTCTTAATAATGAGGTTTTTAAAGGGTGGCGCTTATCCGCAAAGGCGGTAACAAATAGTGAGATAAAAATAATCAGCCCAGAAAGCAGAACTGTCGTTAATATCAATAATCGTCAAGAGCTTAGCAATGCCGTATCCGATGCCCTAAAATCAGCAAAGCCAAGCCCCTGGGCTATTTTATCTCGCGTCTTTTTTTGGACATGGCTCACTGCGCAAATGGAACCAGGCATACCTATTCTGCAATATAACGTGAATAAAAGGTTAATCAAGGATTCCCAAGAGGAGCCGTCAAGCGCTAAGGCTGTTGAATGTGTCATGGAACAAGTCATAACTGATAAACCTATCAGATGGGGCGAAGACAAGGGCATGTTCAGTTGTTTTTCAGTCGGCAATTTTAACTTTAGCGGATATAAAACATTACAAGTGGTATTTCCCAAAGAACAGGCCGGTATCAACTTCTATATTCGCCTTCTACCGCAAGGATACGCGCCTGACAGCCCAAGGGGGTTAATCAATAAGAAATATACAATACCAGAAAACGGTATTGTTGAAATATTGGCTTCGGATATACCTCTGGCACCGGATGAATTAAAGAATGTAACACTGATCTCCGTCCATTCAGGAGAAGTAGCGTTGGGCCGGAATTTGCTTCAACCTAGAAACAACGCCTTTGCTAAATTTCAGAAAATAATAGGCATTCGGGAAGTATTTTCTACAAAGCCAAGGTCAACCATACCTAATATATCGCCTATCAGTAATATCCCCGGTGATACCAAAAAGCCGGTTACAGAGAAGTATACCCTGTCCGCGAAAGAAGATATATCGGAGACGAAATCCTCTTCAGCCGGCATTACACCTGAAAGACTGCCGGATGCGGAATATGAGGCCCAGCTTCAGATGGCACAGGCTTTGCTTGCATACGCGCCTACTACAAAGGACAATATAGCCAAGCCCCTTAATGCGCAGGCTGTAATTGTCTATTCCGACGCGTTAAAGGAAAGCCCGGCTTTACAAGCTGTCATAAAACAATCTGCCGGAGATATCAGAAAGTTCTATTTAGTCAACAAAGAAAATATGCCTGCGGATATATTTTTAGGCCAATTAGGCATAGACAAAAACATATTTGAAAATTACGTATTCAAGCAAACATCAATAACGCCAGACCAGTCGGCTTTGATAATAGCGGGTTTCATGCTTAATAATAACATAAGCCAGAGTAGGGTCTTTGCCAGCGCCGAAGAAGACTTGATAGCATGGAGCAGGCAAGGTTTGATAGAGGCCCTTGTCATGTTGTTAAAAGACAAGAGGTTTGAGATAATATCAGATTACAGCCAGGAGCATATGGAATTTATAAATTCGTATGAAAACGCGTTATTGGCGGCATAATAACAAAAAAATCATAGAACAGATTAAAGAGGCCCGCGATATTTAAGCGGGCTTCTTTTTTTGTTATTAAAAATACAGACAATCTCATCCAAACAATACTATTCCGCGCCGATATCCTGTCAAAATCTTAGAGCATGTTCAAATAAATCATTATATAATTTGGTGCTTGAGTGCATCGCGTAATTATTATATAATACATCCGTTAAAATAACAGAGGTTATCATTATGCCAGAATTAAAGAATACCGGCTTATTAGACGTTTATGTTTATAAATTGATCGGGCCATACTTCAACAGGTTCCTGCAATTACACAGCGGCAAAATCGTTTCTATATTCATATACGGCAGTTGTGCCGGCAAAGAATTCAAAAAGGGCTCCTCCGACATAAACAGCGCGGTCATTTTCAGTCATATAAGCCGCGTTGAACTTAAAAAAAGCCTCGGTATACTCAATGACGGCATAAGGCGCGGGATTAACGCGCCTCTTTTCCTTACGCCGGACTATATAATGTCATCTCTTGACACCTTCCCGATAGAGTTTATGGAAATGAAAGAACATAATATACTTATATACGGAGAGGACATTATTTCCGGTATAAATATTGACCCCAAAAACCTGCGTTTTATATGTGAAGAACAGATAAAAGGAAAACTTGTAAGGCTGCGGCAGGGTTACCTTGAAATAGGCCAAAGGCGTAAAGGTATTGAAGCCCTGATAAAGGATTCATTCGCGGGATTATTGCCTGTCTTCAAAGCATTATTAAGGGTAAAGGGCATTCCTGCCTTACAAACAAAAGAAGGCAATATAAGGGCCATGGGGACGGCGTTTGACATTGATACAGATATATTTTCTGACATACTCGCGGACAAAAGAAATGACGGTAAAATCAACGGCAATAACCTTGAAGAAGCCTTGTTTTGTTTTATAGAACAGCTTGAAAAACTATCCATAATAGCGGATAATGTTTTATGAACAGGCCTGACGCAAGATTTGGTTTAGCTTTATTAAAGAGGCCTTTTTTAAGCGCGGCAGGAATACTGTGCCTGATTTTTCTTGCTGTTTCATCATCATACACAGAAGAAAATGAAACATACCCGGCACCCGCCGGTTATATTAATGACTATACGGGCACATTAAGCCAAAAGGCTGTGCAAACAGGCGCTTCCATTGCCAGCCAAATAGAAGCCCTTACCGGAGCCCAGCTGGCTGTTGTCATTGTTAATACAACCAACCCGCTTGAAATAGAGCAATACGCGGCAGGGCTTTTTGAGAAATGGAGCATAGGCCAAAAAGGCTCGGATAATGGGGTATTACTGCTCTTTGCCATGGCTGACAGAGCCGTCAGGATAGAAACAGGATACGGCATGGAAGGGGCGATACCTGATGCCATTGCAAGCAATATTATCCACGGAATTATCATCCCACAATTCAGGAACGGGCTTTATGAAAAAGGGGTACTGGCAGGGATCCTGGCCATCACTGACCTTATTGCCAAAGAATACAATGTCAATATTGACCTTGATGAGAACATGTCTGCCATACGGCAACAGACAGAAGAACGCTCGTCACCGCTCTCGTCATTGGCATATTTACTGCTGTTTGTCCTTTTATTCGGCATGCGTTCAGGACTTTTGTTCTTTTTTCTGACAACGCCGAACGGACGAAGGCGCGGCGGTTACTGGTATGGCCCGGGCGGGTCTGGAGGCGGGTTCGGTTCCGGGTTTGGCGGTTTCGGGGGAGGATTTTCCGGCGGCGGAGGAGCATCGGGCCGCTGGTAATAAATATCTACGAAAACCATAGGATATAAAAAACACAAATTCAATAGGAGGAGCGCATGAAGACCGTTTGGGTAGTATTGATCGCGATAGGTGTTATCATTATCATACTTGCCGGCTGGGTAATCGGAGGGCTTAACCAGGTAGCCATTCTTAATGAAGCGATAACAGCTTCGTGGAGCCAGGTTGAAAACCAGCTCCAAAGGCGTAATGACCTGATACCAAACCTTGTCAATACGGTAAAAGGATATGCCTCGCACGAGAAAGGCCTTTTTACCGAGGTAACTCGCCTGCGCGGGCAATGGGCATCGGCGTCTACACAGGATGATAAAATCAAGGCCGCCGAAGGCATGCAAAGCGCCATATCAAGGCTTTTGCTTATAGCTGAAAATTATCCCGACTTAAAGGCTAATCAAAACTTTCTTTCACTCCAGGCCCAGCTTGAGGGCACGGAAAACCGCATATCGGTTGAAAGAAACAGGTATAACAGAAATGTCCAGATATTTAACAGTTACATCAGGACCATAGCCGGCGGAATATTCGCGCGCATGCGCGGCCTTGATAAACCGGCAGAGTATTTTGAGGCCGAATCAGCCGCAAAGGCTGTGCCGAAAGTTGATTTTCAATTATAACGAAAGGGCGGGCGTAGATGAAAAAGATATTCGTGCTTGATACAAACGTTATGCTGCATAATTCCGCTTCGCTTTTGGCGTTCGCGGACAATGAAGTGGTCATTCCTATAGAGGTAATTGAAGAACTTGACGAATTCAAAAAAGACCATGATGAAAAAGGCCGCAATGCCAGGGAGGCGATAAGGCAACTTGATACTTTCCGAAGAAAGGGAAAGCTTGGTAACGGAGTTGCCACTGAAAACGGCGGCCTTATACGTGTCATAGCCAATATGGACTTGTCGCCGGCTATAAGAGAGCTGGGGCTTTCGCCCAATGTCGCTGACAACAGGATATTGATGACAGCGTATCTCCTGCAAAGCCAGCAGATGAAGGTAATCTTCGTTTCAAAGGACATAAATGCCAGGGTCAAGGCAGATGCCATAGGCATCAAAGCAATGGACTTTGAAAAAGAAAAAATAGACTTTGACAAATTATATACAGGCTGGCGCAAGATCAGCATGCCGAAAGAGAAAATAGATGAATTCTATGAGCATAAAACAATACAGGAAGGCATGCCTTCTGACTTCATGCCGAACGAATTCGCCTTTTTTTCTGATATGGACAATGAAAAGCACACGGCGCTGGCCAGGCATAACGCGGATAAAAAAGCGTTCCAGCAGATAAAACACGGCGGCAAAGAGATATGGAGCATAAATGCCCGCAATAAAGAACAGGTCATGGCGCAGGAACTGCTCTGCGACGACAGCATCAAGCTTGTAACATTAGTCGGCAGTGCGGGCACGGGAAAGACACTGCTCGCCTTAGCCGCGGGCCTGCAAAAGGTCTTTGACGACGCCTCATACGACAGGCTCCTTATATCAAGGCCAATTATGCCGCTGGGCAGGGACATCGGATATCTGCCCGGGACAAAAGAAGAAAAGCTTGAGAATTGGATGGAGCCTATTTTTGATAACCTTGAATTCATCCTTTCAATGCACCGTAAAAAACAGCGCGGAAAATTCAAAACAATAAATGACCTTCTTGACACAGGGCTTTTACAGCTTGAAGCCCTTACGTATATGCGGGGCAGGAGCATACCAAAACAGTTTATAATTATTGATGAGGCCCAAAACCTGACGCCCCATGAAATAAAAACCGTTATAACCAGGACCGGAAATTACGCGAAAATGGTATTGACCGGCGACCCTTACCAGATAGACAATCCATACCTTGATTCATCAAGCAACGGCCTGACTTATTGCGTTGAAAAAATGAAAAACCAGCCCATGTTCGGGCACGTAACGCTGACGAGCAGTGAAAGAAGCGAACTTGCCTCTATCGCGGCAAAGATGCTGTAAAGGTGAGCGGGGGCCAAAGCTATATAAACATTAGAGGAGAAAATGAGATTAGATACGTCCTATGCCGATAAGTTCATCAAAAAAGCTGATTTAGAGTCAGTTAAAACCGAAGTCATTGAATGCCATAATATGCTGGAGAAAGGTTCGGGAGAGGGGTCGGATTACCTGGGTTGGCTGCACCTTCCTTCCCGGACAGATAAAAAATCCATTGAAGAAATACAATTAGCGGCATCATCTATAAGGAATTCCTGCCAGGCCTGCGTTGTAATAGGTATAGGCGGCTCATATCTGGGTGCCAGAGCGGCCATAGAATTTATGGATATCACCCGCGGCGTAAAAATAATATTCGCGGGAAACAATATAGACCCTGATTACCTTAGTAACAGGCTGGACGAGTTAAAGGGGCAGGACATAGCGGTTAATGTCATTTCAAAATCAGGCACTACCTTAGAGCCAGCGGCGGCATTCAGGGTGGTAATGGATGAAATGAAAAAACGCTACAAGGCAAATGAGCTTAAAAAACGCGTTATCTGCACAACTACGCAATCAAAGGGGGCGCTCTTTCAAATAGCGCGCAAAAACGGATTCGGGCTCTTCTTTATACCTGAAAACATAGGCGGGAGATTTTCCGTATTGACTTCTGTAGGGCTTTTGCCGATGGCCATAGCCGGCATAGACATTGACGAGCTTATCAAAGGCGCCGTCTGCGCGGAAGAAATGAGCGCGTCCTGCGATTTGGAAAAGAACCCGTCTTGTAAATACGCGGTTTACAGAAATATACTATACAGAATGGGTAAAAAAATAGAAATAGGGGCAAGCTTTCATCAATCAATGCTTTATGTGCTTGAGTGGTGGAAACAGCTTTACGCGGAAAGCGAGGGTAAAAACGGCAAAGGCATTGTGCCGCTTACCGCAATATTTTCCACAGACCTTCATGCCAATGGCCAATTGATACAGGAAGGCGAACGCAATATATTTGAGACCTTTCTTGCTATAGATGAAAAAAGTAAAGACATCGCCCTGCCCGCATGTGACGATAATCTTGACGGCTTAAATTATCTGGCTGGCAAGGGCCTAAGCTTTATCAATAAAATGGCTTATAAAGGGACGTCCCTGGCGCATATGCAGGGGGGCGTGCCCAATATGACATTATCCGTAAAAGAAAGGTCGGCCTTTTGCCTGGGGCAGATATTTTATTTCTTCCAGCGCGCGGTGGGGCTTTCAGGATATTTGCTGAAGGTCAACCCCTTTAATCAGCCCGGCGTTGAAGCATACAAGAAAAATATGCTGTCACTGCTTAAATAAAAAACGGTTTAAAACAAACAGGTATTAAAAAACAAATGGCAAAAAAAACAAAAATTCTTTTTATCGGCACGGTTGTTTTATCAGGGCTCCTGGCCTGCGGATGCGCGACGACGTTTAATCCCGCTACAGGGTGCAATGAGGCCATATTCATAAACACGGCATCGGAGACAGTCATAGGAAAAAGCGCGGCCGCGCAGATTGAACAAAAATATAAAATCAGCAAAGACACTTCTTCCATATCGCGCCTTGAGAATATAGGCAAAAAAGTGGCCGCGGCATCCGACAGAAGAGACCTTGAATATAAATTTTATCTTATAGAGGATAAAACGCTCAACGCCTTTACCATACCGGGCGGGCATGTGTATATTTACAGGGGCTTATATGACAGGCTTGACGACGATCAGCTTGCCGCTGTTATGGGCCACGAAATAGGCCATGTCGCGGCAAGGCATATCGTAAAAAAAATGCAGGCATCTTTGGGTTATCAACTGCTCTCAACGGTAGCGCTTATGGCATATACGAATAATCAGGATGATAAGAAAAGTAAGCAGGCAGGTTATGCCGCTTACGCGGGCGCGACCGCCTTTAACCTCGTCCAGTTAGGCTATAGCAGAAAAGATGAATACCAGGCCGATGAACTTGCCATAAAATATACCACGGGCGCGGGCTTTGACCCTGACGGCATGAAAAGGGCCCTTGAAGTGCTTAAGTCCGATGAAGAAAAAGGCATATCAGTCGCGTATATTTTGAGGTCTCACCCGTATATTGATGAACGTATTAACAGGCTTAAAACAGGCAATACATATTCATCTTAAAAAGAGAGGCTCGTATGACAAAAAAGTTCGTGTTTACGATATTTCCGGTATTATGCCTTATGCTTTTAACAGGCGCGGGCGTTAAGGCCGAAGAAACCATAACCTTGACCACTTATTATCCCGCCCCTTACGGCGAATACGACTCGCTTTCAGTAGGAAGCGGCTACACTGCTTCAACTACAGACGGGACGCTTACTGTTGAAGGCAGTGTCGGTATTAAGACAGAGGCACCGAACGCCCCGCTTGTAGTATATGGGGGAGAAGGCTCTTATACAGCTCCTAATTTCGGCAGTACCAACAGGGGCGCTATACAAGTGCGCAGTCTTACAAGCAATACAAGAAACGCCATAACATTCAGCCAGTCGACGGCAGACAGCGCGCAGGCAGGTATCTATGTCCACCAGGACAATGCCGCCGGCACGCATATGTATCTGGCAACAACAAATTCTTATGCCACAGGGCCGCAGGCAAGGCTTACAATACTTAATACCGGTTATGTCGGTATAGGGACAACAAGCCCGGCGTATCCTCTGCATATGGCAAGCGGGGCATACTGCAGTGCGGGCGGGGCATGGACAAACGCCTCTGATATAGCATTTAAAGAAAATATTACCGACTTGGATTACGGCCTTAATGAGATTATGCTGATACAGCCAAAAAAGTTCACCATAAAAAAAGACGGCTCCAGGCAAATCGGATTTATAGCGCAGGAAATGGAACAGGTAGTGCCTGAAATCGTAAGCGGAAAAGACGGTGAAAAAGGAATCTCTTACGGGAATTTGAACGCCGTCTTAGTCAATGCCGTAAAAGAACTTCAGGCGCAAATAGACATTTTAAAAAACGAAGTAACTGAATTAAGGCAAAAACTTGATAAACAGCCGTAAACTGCTACGCATATTTATGAATGTATTAACAGGCTTAAAACAGGTAATACATATTCATCTTAAAATAGAGAGGGACTTGTATGATAAAAAAGCCGTGTTTACGATGTTTCCGGTATTCTGCCTTATGCTTTTAACAGGCACGGGCGTTAAGGCCGAAGAAACCATAACATTAACCACTTATTATCCCGCCCCTTACGGCGAATACGACTCGCTTTCAGTAGGAAGCGACTACACGGCTTCAACTACAGACGGAACGCTTACTGTTGAAGGCCGTATCGGTATCGGGACAGCAAGCCCTAACGCGAAGCTTGAGATTGTGCCTGATACGGCCATAGTGCCGGGAATGTTCTATGAGGCCATACGGTTAAGCCATGGGACAGGTACAGCTATAAACTTTCCCGATTTAAATATGCTATTAGGATCATGTTCAGTGGGACCAATAGGCTTATATTGGTATGATACCTCAACAGCAACAGTACTAATGCTTTTAAATCGTACCACTCTTATAAGAAATGGAAATATGCAGGTAACCGGCACACTAACAAAAACCGCCGGTTCTTTTTTGATTGACCATCCATTAGATCCGGAAAACAAAATATTACGGCATAGTTTTGTTGAATCGCCGGACATGAAAAATATCTATGACGGCACAATTACCCTTGATAAAAACGGCGAAGCGGTTGTAATACTGCCGGATTATTTTGAGGCATTAAATAAAGACTTTCGCTATCAATTAACAGCCATGGGAGCGCCAGCGCCAAGCCTGCATATAAAAGACGGGGTAAAGAATAATTCTTTCACCATAGCCGGAGGAAGGCCAAACCAACAGATATCATGGCAGATAACAGGCACGCGCTGTGACAGATATGCCGTTAAAAATCCAATTATAGTAGAAGAGGTAAAAGGCGAGGGAAATGATTATAAAAAAGGCGAATTTTTGTATAACGAAAAATCTTCTTAAAATATTTCACCTTTAAAATAATAGTTTTTAATATAACAAAACGCCCGCAGTTAGGGCAAAATACCTTACAATATGCGCGAACCATTATTCCATAAACCAAAAAAATTACTGACAAAAAGCCAGGCAAGGGCGATTGATAAAAAAACCATTAATACTTACGGCATACCTGCCGCCATACTTATGGAAAACGCGGGCGTGGCAATTGCCGCGGCAGTTTTTGATATTATCCAAAAATCAGATAAAAATAAAGGTGCTGTATCTGTTTGTATATTTTGCGGCAAAGGCAATAATGGCGGCGACGGACTGGTATGCGCCAGGTATCTTTTAAGCGCGGGTTACGATGTTAACATATATCTTATGTGCCAAAAAGCGCAGGTTCGCGGTATTTCATATTTTAATCTGCTTGCCCTGAAACGGATAAACCGGAACATACATGAGATTTTAACGAGCCGCGATATTAATACCTTGAAAAAACCCGCTCATTCGGATATAATCATTGATGCCGTATTCGGGACGGGTTTTAACGGCAAGGCAGAAGGCATTTACAAAGATGTCATAACCCTTATCAATAAGAGCCCGGCATACACTATATCCGCGGACATCCCTTCGGGCCTGGATGCTGATTCAGGCAAAAAGCGCGCGGAAGCGGTAAAAGCCGATATGACCGTGACGATGGGTTTGGCGAAAAAAGGTTTTTATCAAAACGACGGGCCCGGCCTTTGCGGCGATATCAGGATAGCGGATATAGGCTTAAGGCCATGAAATCCGGATAATTTTTATGCGTGAAATTGAAGTTTCACAGCCTTCAGAGGACGAAATACAAAAACTTGACATAGGTAAATGGAGCCCATGGGAATGCCAGCCTTCCCAATTCCAGAGAACATACGATAAAGAGGAATGGTTTTTTTTAATAGAGGGTAAGGCCGTAATAAGAACCGAAAAAGGCGGGGAAATAATCATCACAAAAGGCGACCTGGTAAAATTACCTAAAGGCATAGTATGCGCCTGGCAGGTAGTGGAAAGCATCCGCAAGGTCTATACCTTTAAATAAAAATAGCGGAATAATTTTCCTTCTCAAGGGTTATATCTATAAATAACCTTCGGGAGGAAATATGAAAACGCTATACGAATGCCAGATATGCAAAAATATTGTCCAGGGCCCGCTGGCGGAATGGTGTCCAAAATGCGCGGGGCACAGGGTAATATTTAAACGCATAATCCTGGACGATGATTTAGCCATGCCGGCCGCACAAGGGTGGGGCAAGTCCGGTTCTATCGCGCACGATACCCTCAAAAACAGATAAGGAGCATGTTTTATGAAAACTGTATGCGGCTTGTTTTGCGCCTTGGTAATGTTATTGTCTATTATCGCGCCATGCGCCTGCGCTGATAATGCGAGTTTAAACATAAAAATCAGCGAGGCGGATGACCTGATACGCGAGATAATGCAAATGCCCGAACAGAGTATACCGTCAGATCTTTTATCAAAAGCCGAAGGCATAGTAATATTTCCGTCAGTCCTTAAGGGCGGATTTATATTCGGCGCAAGATATGGAACGGGAGTAGCCCTTCACAGGGACAAAAATACGCGTAAATGGAGCGCGCCGTGTTTTTACAGGATAGCGGGGGGCAGTTGGGGCCTCCAGATCGGCGGACAAATAATTGACCTGGTATTGGTCATAACAAATGAACGCGGTATGAAGGGCTTATTGCAAAATAATTTTACCCTTGGAGGTGACGCCGCGGTTTCAGCAGGCCCCGTCGGACGCAATGCCGAGGCAAGCACAGACCTGTTTCTTAAAGCCGGTATCCTGTCTTATTCAAGAAGCAAGGGGCTTTTCGCGGGTATTGCCCTTGACGGCGCTGTTCTCTCACCGATAGCGGACGCCAATGAAAACTATTACAAGCAATCACTTACCTCATATGATATTCTTATGGCAAATAAGGTCCAGCCTACGGCTGAAGGCCGCGCGCTGATTACGACCATTGAGAAATATACCAAATAATATCATTATAGCGTAACCAAAAAACCAAAAGTTTTATCTAAACGCGTTTTTTACAGTCTTAAAAACTCTGACCCTGCCGCGAGGCAGGACTAGAGTTTTCTACCGGCAGGATGAAACATGAAAGATAAAAAAGAAAAAAGAAGAATAATTTTAAAAAAACTCCAGCATGATATGGAAAAAGACAAGGCCAAGCCTCATAGGCTGTCTAAGTGGCTAAAGGTGATGGAATCAAAAAAAATGCTCTTTGCTCTTGAAGACGAGATTGACAGGCTTATCAAGGAATTAGAGAGCAAGAAGTAGCCATTGTCAATATGAAAAATAACAGCGGGGCCGCGCTTATCGTAAAAAAGCTAAAGGCTTTTTTTCCAAAAAACAAGACATCGCTCATCTACCGCAGGCCGTTTGAACTTTTGGTCGCAACGATCTTATCAGCCCAGTCAACAGACCAAACAGCAAACAGGGTTTCTACAAAAATATTTAAAAAATACAAAGGCATTAGGGATATTGCCAAGGCAAACCTGCGCGAATTTCAAAAAGACATATATCAATCGGGATTTTACAGGCAAAAGGCGCGCAACATAATAGCGTCGGCAAAACTCATACTAAAGAATTTTAAAGGCCGTGTGCCACGGACAATGGATGAACTTATCACCCTGCCGGGGGTCGGCCGCAAGACAGCCAATATCATACTCTCAAGCGCCTTTAATGTCCGCGAGGGTATCGCGGTTGACACTCACGTAAAACGAATTTCGCGCCGTTTGGGGCTAAGCTCCAACACAGACCCTGTAAAAATAGAACAAGACCTTATGCGCGTCCTGCCGCGGCGATACTGGCTTGAATTCAACTATCTTTTGGTAAATTTCGGCCGCGCGGTATGCAGGGCAAAGCGCCCTTTGTGCGTAAAATGCCCTGTAAAAAGCCTGTGCCTGGAAAAAAATTCATGAAATACCCGGCAATGTTTTTCAAAAATCTTGACGGCTGTATCCAATGCCGTCTCTGCGCCCATTATTGCAGGATAAAACCCGGCGCGTTCGGAATATGCGGACAGAGAAAAAATACAGACGGCAGGCTTTTCACATTTGCTTATGGCGAAGCGGCGGCGGCGAATATAGACCCGGTTGAGAAAAAACCGCTTTATCATTTCTTACCTAAAACAATGACATTCTCCATTGCCGCGTACGGGTGTAATTTTAAATGCATGTTCTGTCAAAACTGGCAAATATCCCAGCAAACGGCCCGATACCCTAAAGCGCCGGCAAGCCTTGCCCCTTACGAGATAGTAAAAGCGGCAAAAGAGTCCGCCTGCGCGTCCATTTCTTACACATATACGGAACCTACGGTATTCTTTGAATACTCTTATGAGACAGCCAAACTGGCAAAGCAAGAGGGCCTGTATAACATATACGTTACCAACGGATATATGAGCAAAGAGGCCCTTGATACCATAAGCCCCTATCTTGACGCCGCGAATATTGATCTGAAATCTTTTAATGAAAATTTTTACCGAAACCTTTGCGGGGCGAGCCTCAAACCCGTGCTTGACACCATAGAGAGGATGAAGGCTAAAGGCATATGGATAGAAATAACAACCCTTCTTATCCCCGGTAAAAACGATTCTTACGATGAACTGCGCGATATGGCCTCTTTTTTAGCCGGCATTGATAAAAACATGCCCTGGCACATAAGCAGGTTTCATCCCGATTACAAAATGCTTGATGATGTTATTACACCTGTAGAGATAATGGAAGAGGCAAGGCTAATAGGCGCGGGGCAGGGCCTTAAAAATATTTATCTTGGCAATGTGTGATAATGGCAGGCGCCGCCAAAACACGTAAAAGTAATTTTTTTGCAGCATTATGCCGGCTGATTTTTTAATTAAGGTTGACAAAACTCTGATTTTCTATAGAATATAATTTCACAATTAAACACGGATTATTAATGGACATTATGGATAGATGGGAAAAAGCCCTTAAAAAAACCGAGATAGTAAGGCCGAGGATACAGCCGCTTCTTACCTTCGCGACCACTGAAATGCCTTATATATTTCTGGCTGAATCAGCGGTCAACATAGGTGATACCGTGGTAAGAAAAGGCAAGGTCTATGCCGAAAAACCCGCCATAATACTTCCGGGCAATATGCCGTATTTTGAAGGCTTCAAGTTTGAAGAAGAAATGGACACCACGGAATCTATGGTCACAAACTTTCTGTTCATAAGAGGCATACGCTTTCCGTCATACAAATATAACAATACGGTCCAGTCTCTGGACGTGATGGAAGCAAGCCTCAAAAAGGCCGAGGATAAATTCAGGCAAAAATTACAGAAAAGAGAAGACGTGCATACCGGCCTTATTATGGGGCCCGAGGATTGCTGGCAATTCTCCGTTCTTATTTACATCTGCAATATGGCCGCGCGGTCGGCAGACAGAGACATCAAAAACATATTAGACGATATTGACAGAAAAAGAAGGTCATCATAAGGCGCATACCATGCAGACATTTAAGGCGATAAAGAAAAGAAGAAGCGTCAGGGAATACGCCAAAAAGGCCGTCCCCCGCGGGCTTTTAAAAAAGCTTGTTGACGCGGCCAGGTTCGCGCCCACTGCCAGAGGCGTTGAGCCGTGGGACTTTGTGATAATCCAACAGCAAAAAACACTTGATGAAATATCACGGCTCGCGCCAAACGGAGCATTTATCAAAAACGCCGCCGCCGCTATTGTAGTATTTTCGCAAGACACCAAATACTATATTGAAGACTGCTCCGCCGCCAGTGAGAATATACTGCTTATGGCATCTGATTCCGGCATAGGGGCCTGCTGGATAGCCGGAGATAAAAAAGACTATGCCGCTGTTATTGAACGCCTCTTGAACTGCCCAAAAGGCCATAAACTGGTAAGCATCATATCGCTGGGTATTCCGTCCAAAAAACAAGCCCCGGGCAAAAAGAAAAGAGCCCTTGACAGCGTTATCCATTGGGAAACGTTTTAATGGACACGGACAATTATGCCGCGTATCTGGAATTGAAAGAAAAAGAACATGAATCGTTATGCTTAAGGTGCGGCAGATGCTGCGGCATACCGGATGATCCGTGCGCGCACCTTGAAAAAATTGGCGAAAGTGTTTACGCGTGCAATACATACGCGAACAGGCTGGGCAGGCGCAAAACAATATCCGGAAAAGAGTTTACTTGCGTGCATATTAAAGAACTTATAAAAAAAGACGCTCTGCCCGAAAACTGCGCGTATTTGGAGAGAAGACAATGAGTTTACTCGCGGTAATATCTCTAATCGCCGGCATAATGCTTCCTTTCTGGAATATACCGCTTATCGCGCGCGTCATAAAAAGAAAGTCCGCGGAAGATATCAGCCTGTTATGGGGCGCGGGGGTATGGACATCATTACTGCTTATGCTCCCGCACGGACTTGTCACGGATGAAATAGTTTTGCGTTCTTTTACCATATCAAATTTTATATTGTTTACAATAACGTTTGCTATCGTGTTAATATACCGCAATCCGCGCCGAGGACGCGAAAAGAATGATTAAACTGATATTATTATCCGTCCTTTTGATTGCTCTGTTTCCTGCCGTGTCAGGCGCCGTGACATCGGGCTCGCAAGAAACATGGGAATCAATGCTTACAGGCATCAGGCGATACAGTTCTGACAGAAAGCTCAATGAAGAGTATGAGCAGTTGGTTAAGGACCATCCGACGGCATTGGTAAACGGTAAGGTCCATACAGGCGACGGGCTGTATATGGACATGGACATAACCGTATATAATTACCCCGGCGGGGCCAAGATGACACAGCTTGCGCCTGACACCATAGTTGTCCTGACCGGCCAGAAGCGGGAATTTGAAGCAAGCCTCTGGAAAGAGATAAAGTTTCTTTACACATCCCGCTACACGGAAACAGCCGTAGGAATTGAAAAGGCGTGGATTCCGGACTCGTGCCTGAAACATGAAAACAACGGGCCCCGCTGATGAAAACCGTAATCCTGGCATCAGGTTCAAAGAGGCGGTCTCAAATACTTTTTTCCTGCGGGATACGGCACAAAATTCATATTACCAATGCCGAAGAGGCCCATTGTCAAAACCGCCCGTTACGATGGAATGTGACGGAAAACGCCCGTAGAAAAGCCCTTGCCTGCGCTAAAATACACAAAAATAATATCATTATCGCGGCAGATACCCTTGTCATGTCGGGCAAAAAGCTCATAGGCAAGCCGGAGGGCAAAGAAGAGGCAAAAAAACTTTTCCGTGATTTCAGCGGTAAGAAACTGGCCATCTGCTCCGGAGTCTGCGTTTTGGATACGCCTTCCGGTAAAAAAGCGTGCGGGGCAGAAACAAGTTATTTATACGCCCAAAAGCTCCGGCAAGAAGAGCTTGTCAGGTATTTTAACGCCTTAAAACCATATGACAAGGCTGGAGGATTTTCAATAGAAGGCATAGGATCAATACTTTATGACGATATCAGGGGTTCGTATTTCAATATTTTAGGCCTGCCTATGGGGCTCTTGAACAAACTTTTTGAAAAGATAGGGCTTAATATTCTTGATTTCTGTAAAGCGCGCGGGCGCGGACTTCATTCATAGGCATGCCAGGCCCGCGTTTGTTCGCGGTTTAAAATAATTCATAACCGGCTGATTTAACTTTAATGTCAGCCGGTTTTTTAATATAATAATTCCGGAGGTGGTATTTATGACGGGTGATAAGAAACCAAAATTGCTTATGCTTTATGCCTCGGCAGGGGCAGGCCACATGCAGGCGGCAAAGGCCTTAAAAGCCGTATGCCTGGAAAACGGTTATACCGGCGCGGAGGCCATAGATATACTTGACTATACTCCGTCGTATTTTAAAAAATTCTATAAAGGCAGTTATCTTCAGATAGTAAAAAGAATACCGGAATTGTGGGGCTATCTTTATGACCGTTCTTATAAATTCAAAACGCCTACTATAACAACCCGCCTGCACCATGCTGTCGGCAATATGCATCTTGCCCCTTTGTTAAAATACGTAAAAGAGTTCAAGCCAGACGGTATCATATTCACGCATTTTTTGGGATGGGACGCGCTCGGAAGTTTAAAAAGCCTGAAACTGTTTGATATACCGTTTTTCTGCGTGGTAACCGATTTCGCCGTGCACGCCCTATGGATCAATAAACATGTTTATAAATACTACGTGGCAAGCGAGGGCGAAAAGAGGCTGTTAAGACTGCATAATATCGCGGAAAATAATATACTGATATCGGGCATACCTGTCAGCCCTTTGTTCGCGGCTGATTATAATAAGCAGGTCCTGCGCGAAAAATTGGGCATTGACCAGGAGGCGCCCTGCGCGCTTATGATAAGCGGCAGATATAACCTGCGCGGCTATGAACAACTGCTGGAATCTTTTAAGGATGTGGACGACTATTGCCATATAATAGTCCTGGCGGGAAAAAATAAATTACTTGAGCTTAAGATGAAACAAATTGCCAAGGGCTTAAAAAACAAAAAAATTTCCGTCTTCGGCATAGTTGACAATATGCATGAATTCATGGCAGCCTCTGATATCGTGATATCTAAGCCCGGCGGGCTTACCACATCCGAGGTTTTGGCAAGCAAGACTTTAATGGCTGTCATAGACCCTATACCCGGACAGGAACAAAGAAACTCCGATTATCTGCTTGAATCAGGCGTGGCCATAAGAATACACGATATGGAAACAGGCGGCAAAAAAATTGCCGACCTGCTCACCAATAAAAGAAGGCTGGCAATAATGCGCGGGCATTTAGAATACGTATCCAAACCCAGGGCGGCCTATGACATCATTAAAGACATAACCGCGGAGCTTGCCCTGCGATGAAGGCATTTTTCGCCATATGCGCGATTATCACAGCCCTTGCCATAGCTTTAGGCATTTATGCCTATGCCGAAAGGCAAAAATTGCTTAATGCCGGCCTGGACAGGATAATACGCGCGTCCATACCCAGCTATGCCCGGATACAGGAATTAAGCCTTGATATGCCAAATCGCTTGATTACTGCTAAAGGCCTTACGGTAGCCAATCCTTACGGGTTTAAAAACGATATTTTTCTACAGATAGAAAACATCAGTTTATCCTATGAGCAGACCGACAGCCGGAATATATTGAGCGGCATCACGCTAAAAAACATTAAGGCCTCGGGCGTAAAGGTGTTTCTTGAGAAAAACAGCTTAGGCCTGTTCAACGCCGCAAAAATGGAGGCTGTTTTAAATAGCAAAAACCACGGCAAGAGTGCCGTCGGAATATGGGCAAATATAACCGCCCGCGCGGCGGGCTTTTTTGCGCCTAAGATTGACATAAATCAGCTTTTGCGCCTGGAACCCGTCTTTGACATAGATAATGGCGCCGTTTTCTTTAACGATTATTTTATTGACAGCGAAGGCTATAGGGCCAGCGTGGAAAAGATAAGCGCGAAGGCAAGCGCGGTTTTAAAACGCGGGGGGCGTGATATAAGCTCAATTAATTTTGACGGGTCAGGCATTATAAACAACGAGCCGGGCCGGATACTATCGCTGTCGGCAATGTATGATTTTTCCAAATCTCATCCGGTATTAAACAATAATATAAATATAAAAAATGCCGATATAAAATCGTTCGGCCCTTATTATGATGAATTTTCTCCGTTCATATTTCACGCCGGCACAGTAAGCGGCAGGCTTGTGATCAATATTGATAATGAGCTCATAGATTCTTCAAATGAACTGGTATTTTCAAACCTTGAATTGGAAAATAAAAAAAACCACGGCTTCAACAGATTCTGGCCGTCCGGGGCGGATGACCTGTATAGTTATTTTTCTTCGGAACAAGGCGATATCCTTTTTGACTTTAAGGTAAAAGGCGCTATTGATAAGCCTGAATTTTACTTAGGCCCAAAAACAAAGCAGGCCCTGGCATACATGGTCATAGACAAAATAGCGGGCGTTATTTCGGGAAAGGACGAGGAGGCGGAAGGAGAACAGCCGAAGGAAGATGAATCCGTCTTGAGCCGTGTAATTAACGCCATAAAAGGCCTTTAACTTTTCGCGGGCGTTAATCAAGCGCGGGGCAGTTGTTTCGGCCGCATTAATTCGGGGGAATTAAATGAATCCGGTATTGGCAATCGGCATTATTGTTGTCGTCGGTTTTATTTGCGGCGAGCTGGCACAAAAGGCAGGCCTTCCAAGGGTCACGGGTTTTATATTGGCGGGCATATTGTTAAACCCGGACATAATGAAGTTTATGCCCCACGCGGCCGCGAAGGCGACTAATCTCGTCATAAACCTCGCTTTATGCTTCATAACGTTTTCCATCGGCGGGACACTGTCCCTGGCAAACCTTAAAAAGCTCGGAAAGGGCATACTCTGGATAACGATACTTGAAGCGCAGTTCGCTTTCCTTTTTGTCACATTCGGTTTCCTCGCGCTGACGCAATTGTTTTTAAAAGGGCCCGGCATAGGCTGGTTTAATACATATATACCTTTCAGCATACTGATAGGGTGTATAGCTTCGCCGACTGATCCTACGCCAGCGCTTGCCATAACGCATGAATACAATGCCAAAGGCGATGTTACGTCAACAATACTCGGCGTATCAGCACTGGATGACGCGGTCGGCATCATGAATTTCTGCATAGCCATGGTATTGGCAGGCACTTTTGCCATGCACACAAACTTCAGCCTGTATCAATCCATAGCGGTTCCTGCCGGCATAATCGCGGGTTCTGCGGGATTCGGAATACTCTTCGGGCTTTTTCTCAATGCCATATCCATATTCCTTGAGAAAAGGCCTGACGGCACTCTTATCGCCGCCCTTTTGGGCCTGTTAACGCTGTGCTTCGGGATCACGGAGTCATTAAAGCTTGACGCTTTGCTGGCAACAATGGTCATGGGAGTTGTCGCGGTGAATCTTAACCCGATACAGCAAAAGATATTCAAGGTCCTTGAGCAAAGCACGGAAGAGCTCATATTCCTGATGTTTTTCGTGGTAAGCGGCATGCAGTTGAACTTTTCCGTAATACCAACGGCCATGGTGCTGATAATATTTTTTGTCGCGTTCAGGATAATGGGAAAAACCGCCGGCACGCTTTGCGGAGCGGCCGCGGCCAAGGCAGGAACTAACGTAAAAAAATACACATCGGCAGGACTAATACCTTACGGCGGCATTGTAGTGGGCCTGGGGCTTTTAATGAAACAAGAACCGGCTTTTTCCGGATTCGCGGACATCATAATAGCCGTGGTAATCGGCGGCACCATACTCTCGGAAATAATCGGTTCAATTTTCGTCAAATTGTCACTTAAGGCGGCCGGGGAGATATCCTGATAATGGACAACTTCAGATACTGTTCTCCGACAACGGTATATTTCGGAAAAGGTCAGATAGAATCGCTTTCGCGCGAAATCATAAACAGGGGTTTTCGCAATGTCCTTATCGTAACGGGCAAGGCAAGCGCGAAAAAATACACCGCGTTTAAGGACGTCGTTTCGCAGATAAATAAAACCGGCATCCGTTATTCTGAACTTTCCGGCATAAGGCCAAACCCAAGGATAAAAACGGTCTATGAAGGCATACGGATATGCAGGCGTGATAACATAGACCTTGTCCTGGGCGTGGGAGGGGGCAGTGTAATTGACGCCTCAAAAACAATAGCGGCAGGGGCTGTCTATGACGGTGATTGCTGGGATTTTTTTGATAAATTGGCCCTGCCGCAAAAAACGCTTCCCACAGGCTGTGTCCTGACCCTCGCGGCCACGGGCACGGAAACAAACGGCAACGCGGTGATTACGCATGAAGAACGTCAGAAAAAATTGGCGCTATGCGCTGACATACTGCGCCCGGTATTCGCGATATTAGACCCTGTCTATACTTTTACGGTGGATGAATTTAATACTGCCGCCGGCATTGTTGACATTATGGCCCACGTTTTTGAGCAGTATTTCAGCCGCACCCCGGCATGCGACGTCCAGGACAGGCTCTGCGAAGGCATACTTAATGTGTGCATAAAATACGCTCCGGTAGTCATTAAAGAAAAACAAAACTACGATGCCAGGGCGAATATCATGTGGGCGGGAACACTGGCATTAAACGGCCTTCTCGGCGCCGGCAGGATAACAGACTGGTCGTCTCACGGCATAGAGCATGAGATAAGCGCTGTTTATGATATCAGCCATGGCGCGGGGCTGTCCGTCATAGTGCCAAACTGGATGCGGCACGTGCTTAGCAAGGAAACAGCCTGCAGGTTTGCCGATTACGGACGGAATATCTGGTCTGCTGAAACACGAAACAGCTTACCGGAGATAGCCAACTATGCCATTGATAGAACAAGAGAGTTTTTCAATTCGCTTGGCATGCCGTCTAATCTTCGGCAGATGGGTATTGATGAACGCGGACTTGAAGAAATGGCAAAGAACATAGCGGGTAGAAACGCTCATTTGGGTTCATTTGTGCCATTGGATCAAGACGATATATTATCCATACTCAAGACATCGCTATAAAAGCATTGCGTTCATTTTTTTTCATCAACATTGCTGATGGCGCTTGACAGACTACCGGCTTAGGGGTAAAATTACATTAAGGATCATTTACATAAATGCTTGTCCGCTGATGGCGCGGCCGTGACGCAAAACGATGAAACGACTGTTTTTGGCTCAAACTCTGGTAAGAATACCAAAATAAAAAATTTTTGGGAAAAACTGTTTTTTTTGTTGACAGAACCACTTCAATACAGTAAAATGATAATGAAAGTAAATAAGGCAGTAGAAATGTTTGTAGCCGCAAGGTAAAGAAACAGTTCGCCTTGCGGATTTTTAGTCTGTGCCATTATTTACTAGCATTAAATTCTTATGAAAGGAGGTTAGTGAGTAATGGCAAAAGGCAAAGTTAAATGGTTTAATAACCAAAAAGGCTATGGTTTCATTACTCCTGAAGACGGTAAGGACGTATTCGTTCATTACAGCGCTCTTCAGGGTGAGGGATACAAGTCGCTTGAAGAAGGCCAGGATGTTGAGTTTGAAATAGAACAAGGCCCAAAAGGCGAACAAGCCAAGAATGTGGTAAAGATATAACCGGGTAAAGTATTTCCGGTTTTGTAAAGACGGTTGCGCGGTTCAGGATACCCTGGACTAAACAGCCGTCTTTATTTTTTTGCTTGAAAGCGGGCCGTAATAGCGGTATATTATCAGGAAACACGAAGCAAATAAACGGAGGCAATATGTTCAGAGACAAGATAAAGGTGCTTGACTGCACTATCCGCGACGGCGGGCTCATCAATAACCACAATTTCAGCATAGATTTCGTAAAAAAAATCTACCACGCCCTTTCCGCGGCGGGCATTGATTACGTTGAACTTGGATACAAAAACTCAAGGAGGCTGTTTCCCGGTAATGAATACGGGTTATGGAAGTTCTGCGAGGATGAAATAATAGAACAGGTCATAGGCCTCGCGGGCAAAGGCTCAAAGATATCTGTCATGGTTGACGTCGGCAGGGTGGACCTTGATGATGTCAAGCCAAAAGACAAGAGCCCCGTTGACATGATACGCGTTGCCTGTTATGTAAAAGACATTGATAAGGCCATATTCATGGTCAACCATTTCGCCCAGAAAGGGTATGAAACCACTTTTAACATAATGGCCATATCCAGGGACCAGGGGGCGGCCCTGGATGAGGCGCTGGACCAGATTGAAGCTGAATCAAGCGCCGACGCGGTTTATATCGTTGACAGCTTCGGCGCGCTTTACCAGGAATCCACCGAAGACCTTGTAAAAAAATTTAAGGCACGGCTGAAAACCAAAGAAATCGGATTCCACGGGCATAACAACCAACAGCTTGCCTTTGCCAATACCATAGAGGCCATTATACATGATGCCAATTTCATGGATGCTACAATATACGGCATCGGAAGGGCCGCCGGCAACTGTCCGCTTGAATTGCTTGTGGGATTTCTGAAAAATCCCAAGTTTGACATCAGGCCGGTGCTTGACATAATATCCGAAGAATTCATCGCTCTCAAAAACACAATAGAGTGGGGCTATATTATCCCATATGCCATCGCCGGCATGTTTAACGAACACCCCAAGGCGGCTATGGCATTCAGGAAAACGCCCGAAAAAGACAATTACAGAAAATTTTACGAAGCGGTAAGAGACACGGCCGCTGATTAACACAAGGCCACATGGATATCGCGGTTTTTAAAAAATACCCTCTTTTGGGCATACTTCGGGGCATACATTACAGCGCGGTTGAACCGGTAATTGAGGCATCGGCCGCGGCGGGATTGCGGGCCATTGAAATTACAATGAACACGGCCGACGCGCCTCTTTTGATAAAGCACGCCCGCGATAAAGCCCGCGGCAGGTTATTTGTCGGAGCAGGAACGGTCCTGGATACGGGCGCGTTAAACGAGGCGGTGAAGGCGGGGGCAGAGTTCATAGTATCGCCATGCCTTATAAATGAGGTTTGCGATTATTGCGCCAAAAATTCAATACCTCATTTCCCGGGAGCGCTGACTCCCGCGGAGGTTTATGGCGCCTACAAGTCGGGATGCGCCATGGTAAAGGTCTTTCCCGCGAGAACCGTGGGCGCGGCATATTTTAATGACCTCAAAGGCCCTTTTAACCATATTGAACTGCTCGCCTGCGGCGGCATTAATAAAGATAATATAAAGCAGTATTTCGCCAGCGGGGCCTCCGCGGCTGCCTTCGGAGAAAGCATCTTCAAAAAAGACCTGATTGCCGCGGGTGATTTTAAAAAAATATTCTTGATGATAGAAGAACTATTCCGCGCGATAAAAGATTAGGCAAAACGGGCAAACCGCTCTTTTAGAGGTTGTTATGATAATCAGGATTATCGGATGGGCATGGCTTCTCTTAGGCATTGCGCTGTTTTTATTTCCGCAAATTTTACGCTGGCGTATCCAAAAAAAGAGCAAAAGAATAATAAGAAATTATCTGTTTGCCTTTACGGCTGTTTTGATAGCGGTATTCATAAAAATATGGTTAAAGGCTGACGGGGTATGGATTAAATTCATAATAATTATCTGCGTTCTCCTGATAGTTAAGCTTGCCTTTTTTGTAAAATCTAAATTTTCACAAAAGATATCCGGATTTATCCGAAAACAACCGGTTCTTTTTTTTAGGCTTATGGCGCTTGCGCAATCAGCCTGCGGGTTTTTTATGATACTTTACGCGTCATGATCCGTCGTCCTAAACAAAGGGCCCATATGAACGCCTACGAGGCTATATTAAACAGAAGGTCAATACGCAGTTTTGGCAATAAGCCGGTCGGCATAAAAAACCTGCGGCGCATGGTAAATGCCGCGAGACTGGCGCCAAGCGCGGGTAATATGCAAATACTGGAATTTATCATTGTCACATCGGCATCCTTGCGCGAAAAAATATTCAAACACCTGCAATGGGCAGGATATCTTAGCCCAAGGCTAAACCCCGGTCAAAAAGACAAGCCTAAAGCATACATCATAATACTCGTTAATTTATCCAAATTAGCCTTACCCGGCGCCAAAAACCTTGCGCCTGACCTGCGTGATATAGGAGCCGCGGCGGAAAATATCATGCTGACAGCGCAGGCGGATAATATAGCCAGCTGTTGGCTGGGAGCTATTGATAAAGAAAAATTAAGGCGCCTGTTCAAACTGCCCGGAGGCATAAACCTTGATTCTGTTATAGCCCTGGGCCAGGCCAATATGCCTTCAAAGCCGGTAAGATTCAACGGCTGTGTTAAATATTTTCTTGATAATAATAATGTCTTAAATGTCCCCAAAAGAAGCCTTAACAGCATAACACATTTAAATGGCTTTAAAGCGAAAACCTGAATTAACGGTAAATCATGAGAAAAAAAATCCAGTCAATAAAACCAAAAAGGGTGGAACTTTCAGCGCCCGCGGGCAACTGGTGCTGTCTTAGAACAGCCGTCACAGCCGGAGCTGACAGTGTTTATTTTGGGGTTAAAGGACTGAATATGAGGCAGGGGGCTGATAATTTTGATATACTTGAACTCAATAAGGTGATGGATTTTTTGCGTTCCAAAGATAAAAAAGGCTATCTTGCCCTTAATACAATAATTTTTGACCGTGAGATGGAGAAAGCCGAAAAGATCCTCATCCAGGCGAAAAAATGCGGTGTCCATGCCGTTATATGCTGGGACATGTCGCTTATTCCGATAGCAAATAACATAGGCCTTGACATACATCTGTCTACGCAGGCAGGCATTGCCAATAAAAACGCCCTGCGATACTATGCCCTGGCGGGCGCTAAACGAGTTGTCCTCGCAAGAGAGTGCGGCCTTGACAGCATAAGGGAGAGCGCTGATTTTATGGAAAAAGAGAAAATACCATGCCAAATAGAGGTATTCATACACGGCGCCATGTGTGTAAGCGTATCGGGCAGGTGTTTTTTGTCGGATGAAGCGTTCAAAAAATCGGCCAACAGAGGCCAATGCCTACAACCCTGCAGGCGCATGTTCTTTATCCAGGACATTGACAATGAAAGCAGTTACAGGATAGGCCCTGATTATCTGCTAAGCCCCAAGGACCTGTGCGTTATGCCTTTTTTTGAAAAAATGATGGAATCAGGAGCGGATGTATTCAAGATAGAAGGCAGAAACCGTTCTCCGGAATACGTCAAGGAGACAACTCTTTGCTATCGCGAGGCAATGGAGGCATATTATGGGCACCGGCTGGATGACGGATTGAAAGAAACACTTCTTAAACGCCTTAACTCAACATATAACAGAGGCCTGGACGCGGGGTTTTATCTTGGCAAACCCCGGGGATTGAACAATGGCCCGCGTAAAAGCAGTGAAAAGATATACGCCGGCAGGGTAATGCGTTTTTTTCCAAAGATAAGCGTAGCTGATGTCTTGATAGAAAAAGGCCCCCTTATAATCGGAGACAGGATACTGATATCGGGCAAACATACGCCCGCCGAATATTGCCTGATAGAAGAGATGCAGTCGGAAAAAAAGCCCCTGCATACAGCGTTAACAGGCCTGCGTGTGGGCATAAAGGTCCCCTTCAAAGCGCATAAAAATGATAAAGTATTTTCCATCAAAAGCCTTTAACTTAAAACACACAAGTATATAACCCGGCAAATACCCTTGACAATCCGCATACAATAATGTAAGCTGATATTCCATTTAATAAAAAAGGAGGAAAAAATGCCGTATGACAGCAGTTTAGACCAGCAGTTATTCACAAAATCATGCGAAACAGACAATGGCAGGTTAAGCGTAAGCGTTTATTCTTACAACAATGGGCCGAAAAAAATACAGATCTCAAGAGAGTCCAGGGACCAGCAGGATAATTTAAAATTCGCCAAATTAGGCAGAGTGTCAAAATCCGAGATGCAGTGCCTTTTGCCCATTATACAAGAAGCCCTTTCCAATATGGACTAAACTAAAACAGCCGGTAAGGCGCCGGCAGGTTGGCCATAATTCGTCAAAAAAACACAGGCGCGCGATAGACAAGGCAGGCAAATGGCCCGCAATAAAACATTTCTATACGGTAAAAATTCAGTTTATGAACGTTTGAGGGTCAATCCCAAATCCATTAAAGGCGTGTATGTGCAGGACAATTTTAATGGCCCTCATATAATCCAGCTTTTGAAGGCAAACGGGATACCTTACAGGGTAGTCCGTGAAAAAGAGCTTTCAAGGATAAAACACGCGGACAGACTGCAGGGAATTGTCGCCGAAGTGCCGGGTTTTGAATACACCCCCCTTGAGGCTATCGTAAACCCGGATAATCCCGTCAGGCCGTGTATATTATTCTTAGACGATATAAATGATCCCCATAACCTTGGCTCTATTTTAAGGATTACCGCCTGCCTTGGCGGTTTTGCCGTTGTCATTCCAGCTCATTCAAGCTGTCAGGTAAACGACACGGTTATACATGTCGCCTCGGGAGGAGAAAATTTCACGCCTGTGGCTGTCGTAAGCAATCTGTTCAATGCTATCACGAAAGCTAAATCAGCCGGTTATTGGATGGCGGCGGCGGTTGTAGAGGGCGGCCACGACATCACGAATTTCACGTTTCCCGTTCCGTTCGCGCTTGTGCTCGGTTCCGAAGGCAAAGGAATAAAACAGGCCATATTAAAACACATTGACCTGCTCATCACGCTAAACATGAAGGGCGAACCCCTTTCGCTTAATGTGGCCATGGCAAGCGCCATATTCTGCCACGAGATCTCTAAACAGGCGGCAGGCTCAAAATGACCCTGTCTTTGAAAAGAGGTCTCATAATAAAAACCTCATTAATCATTATACTCCTGGCATCCATATCAGCGGTATCTCTTCATTTCTTCAGGGAGTATAAAATAGAGAGGGGGCGGTGGTTACAGCTTGAAAAATCCATATTTGAAAAAAGTGAAAATTTCCGCGGACAGGCATGCATTGTTATAAAAGACTATAACCGGGGCTGGCAGATTAAGAGAAACCCCGAGATAAAAATTGCCGCCGCCAGTATTGTAAAAATCCCCATTATGGCGGCCATATTGTCCTGCCAGCAGGAAAAAGGTTTTTCATTATGCGATAAGGTAAAACTTAAAAGAAGCGATATAACAGGCGGTTCCGGCATCTTAAAAAATCAGCGTCCGGGAAAGGAATTCAGCGTAAAGGAACTTATAGAGATGATGGTCTCTATAAGTGATAATACCGCGACAAATATCCTGATAAAGCTTCTTGGTTTTGACTTTCTCAACTCATGGATGAAAGAGGCCGGATTAAAAAATACGAATATATCCAGATTGATGATGGATATGGCGTTAAGGGATAAGGGTATTGAAAATTATACTACGGCAGGCGATATCGCCTTAATGCTTGACAAAATATACCTAAACCGCCTCTCTGACAAGGATGCCTCTCTTGAATGCCTGCGCATATTAAAAACGCAAAAAACCCGCAACAGGATACCGGCAAAACTGCCCAAAGGCACGGTAGTAGCGCACAAGACAGGCCTTGAAAACGGCGTCTGCCATGACGCCGGTATAGTATTTACGGAAAAAGGCAATTTTCTCATATGTGTCCTTACCGGACACAAAAACAGAGATTCTTATAAATCACGAAAATTCATAGCGGCCCTGGCAGAGATGGTATACAAATATTATATGCCATAAAAAAACCGGGCAGGTAACTGCCATTTATATTACGCTTATGACGGAATTTTCTTGTAAATCGCGGAATACGAGGGTAAAATATCTTATAAAATTAAACCAAGGAGGGTGTATGTTTAAAAAAACCTTTGCTGTCGTTTGTATGCTGTTGTTCGGCATGGCTTCCTATGCCTTATCACAGAACGATTATACGAGCGAACTGGAGGCGGCAAAAAAAGAACTTGCCGAGCTTGAAGAAAAAATAACGGTATATAAGGAGAGGATCAAAGCGCTAACAAAGGAATTCAATGAAGCGGATATATCATTAAGGCAGGATCTTATATTATGCAAATCTCACATGGATGAAAAGACGTTTATCCGCGAGTCCAAAAGAAGGCAATCACAGTTAAAACAGGATTTCCACGTCAAATACGCGCCTGTCAGGCAGGAATACAATGGATTTAAAGAATCACACAAAAAATGCTCTAGATCCATAAAGGCCCTGAATAAAAGAATAGACCGCCTTGCCGGTGACCCCGGATACGAAGCATATAATGAAGAGATAAACGTATGCAGGGCGGATGTGCAGGCGGCGAAAGATAAATTGCACGCCGGTATTGCCGCGATATATGAAGACGCAAACAGCCAGATAGAACAGATTACCGATATGGCCAATAAAAGCAAATTAAAAAACCAGATACTCTCCGACGCCCAAGTCAAAGAACACGCGTTGAGAATGGAGTATCAGAAGGAAAAACAGGCTATTGAGGCCCGCATAGAACAGATAAGATCAAGCTACAAAAAAAGCAGGGCGGAATTCAGGATGAATCAACCACAAGAGGCGCCTTATGCCCCAGAAGAGGGCTGTGTTGAAGCCAAAAAGGCTGAACGCGCGAATAAAAAACCTTGCGCCAAAAAACAACCATGCTCTAATTTCTCGCCCGCCAATAATTAAACTGGTATTATTTATAGGCAAATTTATGAAACTTTTACGATATAGCCTGTGCAGAAAGCGCTATAGGGCTCAGATCAGAATAAGGCGCTGGTTTGCCGCGGTAAAAGGCATCGCGTTAAAAAGGAGGTCAGGAACATGATGAGATCAGGCAATCCCGCGCTTAGAGGGGATGTTTTCGGCCATTCGCCTGCGTTTGCAAAAACATCCGGAGTGATGACCATACAAGGAACAGTAAACAAGGCTTTTTTAATGGCCCTTATTGTTATTTTGTCAGCCAGCCTTGTATGGAACAGGCCCGCGGCCGCGGCCGCTTTCTTACTGCCTTCAGTCATTGCCGGATTAATAATAGCGATTATAACGGTATTTAAAAAAGAATACTCCGCTTATACGGCGCCTATATACGCCTTAACGCAGGGTATTGTATTGGGTTCTATATCCGCGTTTTTTGAAACAAGTTATCCGGGTATAGTAATACAGGCCGTAGGGCTGACTCTATCAACCCTGCTGTGCATGTTGATAGCTTATAAGACCGGTGCCATCAGGGCTACTGAAGGATTTAAGCTCGGGGTAATGGCGGCGACGGGCGGAATAGCGCTTTTTTACGCGGCGAGCCTGATTATGGGTTTTTTTGGGTTCAATATGGGGTTTATTTACAGCACCACCCCGATGGGAATAGTTTTTAGCGCTGTTGTTGTAGTTATAGCAGCGCTTAATCTTGTAATTGATTTTGACTTTATCCAAAAAGGCGCCGCGTATAATGCTCCGGGGTATATGGAGTGGTATAGCGCCTTTGCCTTGATGGTCACGTTAATATGGCTTTATCTTGAAATCTTGAGACTGCTCTCAAAAACGCGCAACAGATGGTAAAAGCTATGGAAAATATTTACCTGACACAACAAGGCTATACCAAGCTAAAAAATGAGCTTGAATATTTGAAAACAAAAAAAAGGCGCCAGCTGTCTGAAGAGATAGGCAAAGCCCGCGCTCTCGGAGATATAAGCGAAAACGCCGAATACGACGCGGCGAAAGACGCCCAGGGCATGAATGAGAAAAGGATATTTGAGCTGGAAAATCAATTGGCCAGGGCCAGGATAATTGACCAATCGCGCATATCCTCAAACGAAGCCCTTATCGGGGCCACTGTGACTGTTAAGGATATTGACACCGGCGAAAATGAATCCTATACCCTTGTTTCCGAAGCTGAATCCGATTTTTCAAAAGGAATGATATCGGTATCCTCACCCGTAGGCAAGGCCCTTCTTGGCAGAAAAAAAGACGAAACCGTTGAGATTAATGTGCCTGCTGGCACTTTAAAATACAAAATAATAAATATTGAAAGGAGGTGAACCTGTTATGAGAATTTTGTTAGCGTGTATTACTGTTACGTTTTGCTTCTGCGTAGGATATCTCCATGCCCAGACGGAAAACACACCTGCTCCGGCTGTTGAAGAGGCGCAGTCTTTTTATGCTTACGGTGAGGTATTGAGCGTTTCTCCTGAACAGATACTTATAAGAGAATTTGACTACGCGACAGGGGAAGATCAGGAAGTCGCCTACTATATTAACGAACAAACGTCCTTTGATTCGGTAGAATCAGTCCAGCAGATCACCCCCGGCAATCTTGTGGATATTGAATTCATTGTTTTAGAGGGCGGGAAAAACGTGGCGAAGGATATCTTTGTTGACCGTGTTGAAGAGTTTGAAGAACTTGAGTCTATGGAAGATTGATTTGAAATAATTGCTGGAGGCGCCAAAAATATAAGGAGGATATTTCTGTGTGCTGCGAGTCATGTATACGTTATGAAAAATGTTTAGAAGATGATCAGATAAAAGATGAATGCTGTCCCCGGTGCCCTGAATATAATGAATGTTCAAGCGCCGGCAAGGGCGAAAGTTCCGGCGGCGACAACTATGACGGCTATGACAAGGAAGACGAAAACTACTATTAACGACAACAGCGTTTGTAATCTCGGATAAACCGGCACTACCGCATTAAACCCGACCGCGCGGATTCGCTTTCAACACGGTCCGCGCGTTTATTTTTATTCTGCGCTTTCTAATATTTCCACTTAGACAAGCCCGCGGGAAAAACAGGCACATAAGATGAGCGATATAAAAACCAAATCCATAAAAATAATAGAAGAAAAGATGTCGCAGTTTGAAGAGTCCGGCATAAGGCATGGCATACTGGAATCCGCTAAAAATTTCAAGACCTCATGGATAAACCTGGCACAGGCCCTATACAGCGTGTGGAAAGATAAATTATACAAAGGATGGGGTTACGATAAGTTTGAAGTATATACAGCGAAAGAGATAGGCATACGTAAACAGACGGCCATCAAGCTGTTAAGGTCATATTCTTTTTTGGAAAAAGAAGACCCTCTTTATCTTAAAAAAGATTATAACGATGAAGCGGACACGGCGCTCTTGCCCAGCTATGAGTCGGTTGATGTCCTGCGCCTTGCCAGTAACAAAAAAAATCTAAACCGGGATGACTACGCGAAGATAAAAAGATCAGTGCTTGAAATGGGCAAAGACGCCGGTTCTGTCAAAAAAGACCTGACAGCTCTTATCAGACAACGTGAAGAGTTGGAGCCTGAAGAGGTGTGGCAGAAAAAACGGCTTACCCTGCTAAAGAGATTTTTGACAACGCTTAAAAGCCTTGTCAGCGAAGCCAGGACGTCAAATATACTTTCATCAAAGACAATAGATGATGTTCAAAAAACTATAGACAGAATGGAAGCGGAACTATTATAATAATAAACTACACGCGGAGGTTGTAATGGCAAAGGCTACGGCAAGGCATATCCTGGTTTCAAGCAAAGAGAAGTGCGAAGACCTGAAAAAACAGATAGAATCCGGCCAAAGTTTTGAAAAATTGGCCGGGCTTCATTCGGAATGTCCGTCAGGGCAGGACGGCGGAAATCTCGGCGAATTTGAACCCGGACAGATGGTTGAAGAATTTGACGAAATAGTATTCAGCAAGGAAATCGGCAAGGTTTATGGCCCAATAAAAACAGAATTCGGATACCATCTTATTGAAATAATCAGTAGAAGCGAATAACTACAGGAGCGCCCAATGGACCCTATGCAGGAGATACGCCTTAAAAAAACAAATATTGATAAATTTATAAAAGAAAAATGCGCTAATATTTCCGCTATCATAGGCAAGGGAAAGGCTATCAATGCTCTTTCGGGCGGAGTAGACAGCGCCGCCGTTACCATGCTCGGCCATAAAGCGATAGGCAAAAAACTCAAAACATATTTTATAGATAATGGCCTTATGCGCCGGGATGAGGCAAAAAAGGTAAAGGGAATTTTCAAGAAACTCGGCGTTGAGGTCAGTGTCATTGACGCCAAAAATACATTCTTATCCGCCCTTCGCGGCATAGATGACCCTGAATTAAAGAGAGAGGCCATATCGCAAACTTTTTATAAAGACGTCTTTGGAAAACTCGTAAGAAACAGTGAGGCCAGATTTCTCCTGCAGGGAACAATACTGACCGATATTGACGAAACCCGCGCCGGCATCAAAAGACAGCACAATGTATTTGAACAGCTTGGCATTGACCCGGAAAAAAATTTTGGCTATAAAATATTGGAGCCCCTTGCCTGCCTTCGCAAGGACAGCGTCAGGTATCTTGCAAAATCTCTCGGTTTGCCGGAAGACATATATGACCGCCCGCCGTTTCCGGGGCCCGCGCTTGCCGCCAGGATAATCGGAGAAGTAACTGACGAAAAGATTAAATTGGCTCGTGAAGCAACAGACATCCTTGAACAGGAATGCAAAGGAGTAAAGGCTTTTCAGTATATGGCTATACTTCACAAAGACAGAGTTACGGGCATAAGATATGGAAAGAGGGACTTTGGCAGACAGATAGAAATAAGGTGCTGGGACAGCAAGGACGCAAGAGAGGCCAAACCCACGAACCTGCCGTTTAAAATACTGCGTAAGATCGCCGACAGAATAACGTCTGAAGTCGGGGGCATTGTAAGCGTAACCTATAATATAACCACAAAACCTCCTTCAACCATAGAGGCTGTCTGATATAAACACCCCTGGCCACTGTATTATCTAATACTATACTGATGAAAATAGGTTACCCCTGCGTTAATAATACCTGCGGTTGCACCAGTAACGGGACATTCCGGTTAAAATCATACTCAAGGCAACTACACCGGGCAGTCATAGAGAAAAACCTGAAATGCCTGTTAAACATACTGAAGTTTAACGCACAACATGGTATAATGTTTTTCAGGATAGGTTCGGGGCTCGTGCCGTTTGCTTCGCATAAGGTGTGCCGGATTGATTGGCAATTGGATTTTAAGGCCGAATTTGACGAAATAAGCAGTTATATAAAATTAAACAATATGCGCGTCTGCATGCATCCGGACCAGTTCACGATAATTAACTGCCTTGACCCCGGAATATACGAAAAAAGTGCCGCCGAATTAGTTTACCATTCCGATCTTATGCGCAGTCTTGGGCTTGGGCGGCAGGCAAAAATACAAATTCACGTCGGCGGTATGTATAATGATAAAACCGCCAGCATAAAGCGATTTATAGCCAGATATAAAAAATTGCCGCAAACAATAAAAAAGCATCTGGTCATAGAAAATGATGACAGGCTTTTCAGTTTTAAAGACTGCATTACGATACACCGGGAAACGGGCATTCCTGTCGTTTTGGATATACTCCATCACTCATTGAACGGCGGCAAGGGGCCGGCGGAAGAGCTGATGCGGGATTTTGTTAAGACATGGCAAAAGCACGACGGACTGCCAGTCCTTGACTACAGCATTCAGAAGAAGGGGGCGAGAAAAGGGGCCCATGCTTTAAGTATATCGCAGGCCCATTTTAGCAGATTTTTGCTAAACACAAAACCCTATGATTTTGACATAATGCTTGAAATCAAAGACAAGGAAAAAAGCGCTTTAAAAGCGGTCGGAATAGCAAAACAGGACAAAAGATTTTATGAAAAAAATTGACATAAGAAATACAACCCTCCAGGATTTGGAAAAGGCCGTGATAAAAAAAGGATACCCCGCCTATAGGGCGAGGCAGGTATTCTTATGGCTTTTCCAAAAAGGAGCTGTCTCGTTTGACAAGATGACAGATATCCCAAAACCGCTAATACAGTATCTTGAAAATTACTTTTACATATCGCCTCTTCGCCAGCTGCAAAAATTAGTAAGCAGGGACTCAAGCATAAAAATAATCTTTCTGCTTGAAGACGGCTCCTGTATTGAGGCTGTCGTTATACAGTCCAGGTCAAGGAATACCATCTGCCTTTCAACACAGTCGGGCTGTAAGTTCAAGTGCGCCTTTTGCGCCAGCGGCATGAAAGGTTTTAAACGAAACCTGTCTGTGTCAGAAATATTAGGCCAGATACTGCATGTCCGGGACATCCTGCATATACAGGCGACCAACTATGTCTTTATGGGTATGGGCGAACCCCTTGATAATTATGACAATCTTATTCAGGCGATAAGGATAATGAACGATAAAAATGCTTTTAACATTGGCGCCAGAAGAATTACAATATCAACCTGCGGTATCGTGCCCGGCATAAAAAAACTTAGCGCGTTTAACTTGCAGGTCAACCTGTCATTGTCCCTGCACGCGGTGACGGATGAAAAGCGTTCAAGGATTATGCCTGTCAACAGGATTTTCCCGCTTGGTAAGCTCATAGAAGCCATGTCCGAATACGCGCGCAAATCAGGGAGGATAATTACCCTTGAATATATACTGATACCGGGTGTAAACGACTCAATTTCTGATGCTGAAGGACTCGCGCAGATAGCAGGAGAGCTTAAATCAAAAATCAACCTTATACCTTATAGCGAGGTTTTAGGGGCAAGATTTACGCCTCCAACGCCGCGCCAGCTTGATATGTTTATAAGCCAGGTAAAAAGGAGGCACGAATATATCACCATAAGGCAGTCCAGAGGCAGGGACATACAAGCGGCATGCGGCCAATTAGCGGCAAAACAAGCGGCGGACATCGCGTGTTCAGGTTGATAGTCTTTGACATTGACGGTACCATAACAAGGCATGTCAGCTCCTGGCAGATGATACACGAAAAGCTTGGTATGTGGGACAACCTTGCCTGCCGATGGCAGGAAAACTTTTTAAAAGGCAGGATAAGTTATGATGAATTCTGCCGCCTTGATGCCGCCTGCTGGAAGGGTATGCCAGAATCAAAAATATCGGCCATATTTTGGCCGGTCAGGTATGCAAAGAACGCGAAGGCGTGCCTAATTAAACTAAAAAAAATGGGGTTTAAATTAGCCGCGCTTTCAACCGGCCTGCAATATAGCGCCAACGCCATATCAAAAGATATAGATTTTGATTTTACCCTCACGAATATCCTGGCCTCGCGTAAAGGCATAATGACAGGCGGCGTCAGAATAAATATACGCCATGGAGCCAAAGCCGCGGCCTTAAAGCAAGTCAGAAAGCGTTTCGGGCTTAAAAAAAATGAGGTCATAAGCGTGGGAGACAGCGCGGGCGATATCCCGCTGGCAAAAAACTCCGGCTATTTTATAGCGTTCAACTCTCGCGACATGGCGCTTTCAGATATGGCTCATTACGATTGCAAGACAGGGGATTTCAAAGATATCTATAATAAGATCCTGGAGATAACAAGTAAAAAAACAAACAATTTTAAGGAGAGGCCATGTTTATAAAAAAACCTCTTGTAGTCTTTGACCTTGAAACAACAGGCACGTGGGTGGAAAAAGACAAGATCGTTGAGATCGGCATGGTTAAGCTTATGCCTGACGGAAACAGGCAGGGATATGTAAAACGCGTAAATCCCGGCATACCGATACCCGTCAATGTCACAAAGATAATCGGCATAACAAACAACGATGTTAAAGATGCCCCGGTTTTTAAAGATATATGTTCGGAGGTTTTGGAATTTATAGGCGATTGCGACCTCGGGGGTTTTAATATATACAGGTTTGACCTGCCGGTCCTTGAACGCGAGATAATTGAAGCGGGCATGAGCTTTCATTGGAAAGACCGCGGCATATATGACGCTCAAAAGATTTATCATATACATGAAAAAAGAGACCTTATGGCCGCTTATCAGCTCTACTGCGGCAAAGAGCTTACCAATGCCCATACAGCTTTAGGGGATGCCGAAGCTACTGTAGAAATACTAAGCGCGCAAATAATGAAATACGGCTCTGAAAGCGCGGGTATTGAATCGCTAAAGGATATTGATTACGAAACATCCAGTTACTATTATGACCCGGAGAAAAAGTTCTGCTGGTGGAACGGGGACCTTTACCCGTCCTTTGGAAAATACAGGCGCAAAAAACATATAAAGGCCATAGCGCAGAATGACCGCGGTTATCTGGAATGGCTTGCCGGCGCGGATTTTGGCGATGAAGTAAAATTACTGGCATTAAACGCTCTAAACGGGAAATTTCCCAAAGCGCCTGATAATATTTAACCTTAAAGAAAGGGGCGGGAATGAAGGGCTTTTTACCTGTTTTTATACCATTATTCGTAGCCGTTGACGCTATTGGGGTATTGCCGATATTTGCCTCGCTTACTGACGGGCTAAGCCGCGTTCAGAAACGAAAAATAATTATTCAGTCAATGATAACGGCATGCTGCCTGGCGATTGGTTTCATATTTTTAGGCAAAGCCACGTTCAGACTGCTAAATATCACCGTTTCAGATTTTATGATAGCAGGCGGCACAGTCCTTTTTTCAATTGCCATACTTGACATACTCAATCCTGAAAAAAATAGGCGCATACCGGGCAGTCAGCTTGGAGCGGTGCCTTTAGGCACGCCGCTTATAGCGGGCCCGGCCGTTCTTACAACATCGCTGGTAATGCTTGAGAATTACGGCATTAGCGCAACCTTATTATCGGTTATCATAAACATAGCGCTCGCCGGGACGATTTTCTTTTTTTCAGGCGCACTTATAAAAACACTCGGCGTGGCAGGATCCAGGGCTTTGTCCAAAATCATGAATCTTTTACTGGCGGCCATAGCGGTCATGATGATAAGAAAAGGCCTCATGGCGCTTTTAGCCTGACCGTCTGCTTTGATAAAAGTCAGGATTTCTTTTAAAAAACATGAATAACATTATTCAAAAACTACCTGACAGTTATAAATACGGCATCAATGAAGTCTTGGGGCTTTTTGCCGCCGTTGACGCTAAGATAAATGAGTTCGTAAAAATAACCGGCATACACTGCCCCCGGGGATGCGGATTTTGCTGTAACAGTATGAAAATAGAGACCACGGTATTGGAGATGCTTCCTATATCAGCCTGGCTTTGGGCAAACGGCAAAGCCGATGAAACCCTATCGTTATTATCAGCAAGGCAAGACAATGTTTGTGTTTTCTTTAAAAAAGACCCCAAAATAAGCCAAAATGGAAGCTGCGGCATATATCAATTAAGGCCATTGGTATGCAGGCTCTTTGGGTTTTTTACCACAAAAGATAAAAATAACAAGTATATATACGGCTCATGCAAGGTCATAAAAAATACATATCCTGAAACATACAAACAATGCCTGAAACTAATAGAGTCAGGCTATCACCCGTCCAGTATGACTGATTTTTCCATAAGGGTGCTGGCCCAAGGCACCGGCTTGGGCGGCAAGATGTTTAATATCAATATTGCGGCAAAAATCGCTCTTGAAAAAATCGGGCTCGCGCTATCACTTATCGAAACCCCTCCGGAGACGCCTAATCCGCAAGCGGCTTAAAGATTTAAATTGGGCATGAAAATGAAAATAAACATAAACAAAATTCATATAACCGCGCTTACAGCATTATGGCTTTTTTCCATTACCGGGCAGGCCGCGGCAATGGGTATCAAGAATCACGATATATCCGATATTATAACAGTCAGACGCGGTGAAAAATTTACTGTAACGCTTAATTCCAATCCCACTACAGGTTTCAGCTGGCAGTTTGCCAAAGAAATAGACGCGCATTTTTTAGAACTTGTTGACTCGCGCTATATAGGAACCGGCACAGGCCGGCTTATGGGAGCAGGCGGCAGGCAGGAATGGGTATTTAAAGCAATAAAACCCGGCAAGACAAGTATATCCCTTGAATACGCCAGGCCCTGGGAAAGGGACAAATCCTGCCAGGAAGCAAAGGATATAACGATCATTATCCGTTAAGAAGTGGCCCGGAAAAGACAATCGTATAGAGGCTGGTAAAGATATATTAATAATGGGCATATGCTCAAAATAAATAGGGGTTTAAATGCCGGCAAAAAAGGCGGGAAGGCCGTCAAAAACAAGATACATAAAGGCATGCCCAACGATAAGTCAATTCAGCCCGCGTGGTAAGGCCGGCAGGCCAAATGAGATAGAACTTGCCATAGACCAATATGAATCAATAAGACTGGCTGATTACAAGGCAATGCCGCATGCCGCATGCGGAAAGATCATGGGCATATCGCGTCAAACCTTTGAAAGAATATTAAGAAACGCCAGAAATAAAATCGCTGACGCGATAGTCAATGGCAAGATCATAAGAATTGAAGGCGGTAAGGTAAAAATTGGATAGCCAGGCCCGGCATTGCAATATAATATCAATCAATAAATATCTGATAATAACCAATCATAAACAGTTCAATAGGCATGTTTAAGCCATAAAGGCGCTATTCTAAACCTAATCTCAATGTCCTATAATATATCTTATGTTAACTATGCAATATGGCAAACCCTATCGCAAGTCATTATATGCCATAAGTTATAAGCTTATACATATTGGCTGTGGATAATACATAAGGAATCCTCCTAAAGTCCTTTAAAACAGCTCAAATACTATCAGATACTACCTAATCTTTTATCATTGGGCATAAAAATGAGTAAAATTCATTTTTCTTTTTTTATGCTCAAATACATATAAAACATCAGAGTTTTTGTGGATATTTTTTTTTTACGATTTTGGGGGTGTCTTGGAGGTTTTTTAGGGGTTAATTTGGCCCAGATTTAAAAGCGGAATATTAAGCCGCAGCCTTTGGGTTTCTCCTTTTACCAGGTTTTTTTGACGCCAGGACGGGCTGTTTCTGGGGTGTTTTTTAGGGCCTTTGCTTAGAGGATCTGATGATGCCAGATGCAGCTTATGCTTGCCATATTTTAGGGCAATTTCATCAATTATTTTTGAGGCCTTTTCTACCTTCTCTACCCTTATAGGGTCATCAAAAAGGTCCCTTTGACACTGGCCTTCAGGCAGGATATCTAATAAGACTACTCCAGATGCCCTATAGCTAAAATCCTGGCATAACTGGTCAAAAATACCCGCTAAAGCAATAGCAAATTCCATGGTTGATGATGTATGCCGGGTAAGAGTTACATGCAAACCAAATCCCTCAAAATCCTCTGTTTTAAGGAATACCAGAAGACGCCTTGCAATAAGCCCATGGCGCCTTAACTTGATACAGGCGGACTCAAGATTTCTGGTGATCTGGGCCCTGATAAACCCCTTATTTTTAGATGCCGGTGAAAAGGTCTTTGTCTTGCTAATAGACAGGTATTTTTCCTTTTTTTGGGTGCTAATTTGATAGACATAATGGCCCCTTAATTCACACCATAATTCCCTGCCAATCTTACCTAAAACGCTCTCTGCAAAATTTAGGGGTTTGTCTATAAAATCAAAGACATTCTTAAGCCCATAACGGCTTAAAAGTTCAACCGTATTATGGCCAAAACCACAGACCTCTAAAAGCGGTATTTCTTTTAGGAAATTAGCAATTTCATGGCCGGGCAATGCCACAAAACCGCAAGGTTTATTATAGCCAGAGCATATCTTTGCCAGGGTCTTTGAAGTACTAAGGCCTATAGAAACAGTAATATCAAGATCTTTTTGCACCTTTTTTTGGATCAAAAGGGCTATATTTTCATAACTGGTATGATACAAACGCCTCATACCAGTAATGTCACAAAAAGCCTCATCAATAGAATATTCCTCAACATCAGGGCTAAACTCTCTTAAAATAGCAAACATCCTTTCAGAATAAATGCTGTAAAGTTCATAATCGCTGGGTATTATAACAGCATCAGGTATGATGTTTTTGACCTCATGCAAGCGAATACCCCTTGAAACACCCCTGGCTTTTGCCTCATAGCTAGCGCAGGAGACTATACCCCTCTCCTTTCCTGTTATCACGGATTTTCCCTTTAGGGATGGGTTTCTGGCCTGTTCGCATGATGCAAAAAAGGCATCACAATCTACGTGCAATATGGCTTTTGGATAACTTTCAAGGGTTATGAATTCAGCCACGTTTTTATTTATATTTTCTTATATTTGCGATAACTACCCCGGCTATAGAAAGTTCTTGCCTGGGTATTATGGTAGGGTATTTTTGATTTGCCGCCTGCAAATAGACCTTTTTGTCTTTCTGCTTAAAATACTTTAATGTCCATTCGCCGTCAACCTGCGCGATAACAATATCGCCGTCTTTTGGCTGAAGGTTTTTCTGGATAAGCACAAGGTCATCCTGGTGGATGCCTGCATCTAACATGGAATCACCCTGTACTTTTACTAAAAAAGTTGCATTGGGATTTGATATAAGATATTCATCAAGGCTTACAACGTCTTGTAATTCTTCTTCAGCAGGGCTTGGAAACCCTGCCTGTATAGAGCCGAGTAAAGGCACTGCTATCATTGGCCTTTTTGGAATCAGTTTACCCCTGTTATCTTTTTCCAGGAATCCTGCATTTATAAGCGTTTGGACTCTTTTGAAAACAGCATTCTTTGAACTCAGATTAAAAACACCAAGCATCTCAGAATACGATGGCATGCGTTTTTTCTTAAAATAAAATGTCTTTATCTTCTCTAAATGTAACAGCAGTTTTTCTTTTTCCATAGCAGATACATTATAGTAAACGATTGTTCACCTGTCAATAAAAATATCATCCAACTTAACCCTTTGACATTTACCAGGCTTTTGCTATAATCATCCCATGTTAAAAATTGGCTCCTACACCCTAAAATCAAAACTCATCTTAGCCCCGTTATCAGGCTGTACAGACCTGCCCTTTAGAACAATATGCCGGGCTCATGACTGCAAGTTTGCCTTTTATGAAATGCTTGATGCTCATGGTTTAACCTATGGCCACAAAAAAACACTTGAAATGCTTGAATCCGATAAAAAAGATTCTCCAATTGGCGCCCAGATTCTAGGCTCAGACCCAGACCGATGCCTTGAAGCTGCAAACATAATTTTAGCCCATTCAAAACCTAAAATAATTGATTTAAACTTCGCCTGCCCTGCCAAAAAAGTCCTTAAAAAAAAGTGCGGATCCGCTCTTCTTGAAAATCCCAAACAGGCGGGCAAAATAGTCAAGAAACTGTCCTCTTCTCTTCATCTTCCTGTCACAGTCAAGGTAAGGGCAGGCTATAATACAAACGACGGCAAAGAAGGTATCCTGTTATCAAGGATATGTGAAGATAATGGCGTAAGCGCGGTATTTTTCCATGGCAGAAGCATGCGGCAGGGTTATTCCGGAAGGGTCAATTATGAGGCAATAAAACAGGCCAAAGAAGCCTTAAAAGTGCCTCTCCTTGGAAGCGGTGACGTATTTTCTGCCGAGTTGGCAAAGAATATGTTAGATAAAACCGGCTGTGACGGCGTATTGATAGCAAGAGGCGCCTTCGGCGCTCCATGGATCTTTGATCAAACGGAAATGTTTCTTAAAAACCCTTCCTCGCCTCCGGAACCTGTCTCTTATGAAATGATAGTGGATACGGCAAAAAAACACCTCCAAATCTTTAAGGGCTGGAAAGATAGAGACAAGCGGCATCAACACCCCATTCCCGCTAATAAGTGCCAAAGTAAAAACAAAGGGTCCGTTTCCTCCGGCCCTGCCCCTGAAAAATACTATATCGGCCACCTGCGCAAAGTGGCTATGTGGTATTCCAAGGGCCTGCCTTACTCCAAAAGAGCCCGCGAGGCTATATCATCCGCAAACAGTTTTAATGAAATTATAGAAATTCTTGACAGGCTTAAGAATGATTATGATATAAAGTGGTTAAAAAGGTGACATGCCTTGCAATCTCAATCCTGGGGCAGTGCGCATTATGATTTTTAAAACATCTATTATTTATTCAGGCCAGGCTTTGTAACATTTTCAGGATTGAAATATTTTGCCGCGGTAACGCGCGCGCGTTTTTTGAATTCGCGTCTTTGGCCAGGCGCTCAATAAGATAATCCCTAATACCCGCGCCCTGGTTGCCCGGCATCCGCACCAACCGGTCCAGGCCTTCAACAATTTCATCGTCTGTGTCAAAATTACTGAATATATAACGCAATATCAGAATGCCTATATCGGCTTTTGAATCCCGGGCAAATTGGACTATATTATCCAGTTCAAATTCGTTGCGCGCGCGGACAAACATCATGACAAAGCGGTCAAATTTCTCTTTGTCGCATATCACACTGCATATGATATTGAACATAAATTCTTCTTTTGAATCCGATGGGAATAGCTTAAAATAGAAACTAAGCTGCCGGGCTATATATGTGCCGTATCCCGCGTTATCGTATAATATACCGCTGTGTTTTTGAGCGGCGGCAAGTTTTCGTTTGAGGCTATCCCGTTCAAATTCGTTCAGTTGTTTATAAGGACTATGGGTAAAGAGGAAACCGGCGCCGGATAAGGGCCTGGATAATATGCCCAGTTGTTCCAGCAGTCTAAGCGCTGTCCTGATATCTGCCGCCACATACCGCAGGCCGCGTCCGTCAACATGCCAAAACCGACGGACATCCTGGACCGTTACGCACCCACTTGTATCATAAAAATGCTCTTCCAGTATGGCTAATACTTCCAATAAGGGATTGCGTTCTATTGTAACGGCCGGAGAGACAAAAACTGATGGCAGCTCACTTGCGCCGGCCAGATCTTCAACGCCGCGCGCTAAAGCGGCTGATACCGGCCTCAATAACCTTTCAAGGCCTATGGCACGCATAGAGCTGATAATGCCTTGCGCTTGGGCAGGGGCCGCGTGCGGGCTTAAAAACGTAAATATTACATATAAATATAAAATAATCATATAAACATTATACAATAAAATGACAAAAAAAACTAATTTATCTGCGCCGCGCGGCCGGCCCTTTTGCGGTCGGTTTCGCTCAAATGAATTTTTCTGATCCTTATAGACTTCGGGGTAATCTCAACCAGCTCGTCATCTTCAATAAACTCAAGGGCAAATTCAAGGCTTATCTGCCTCGGAGGGGTAAGGGCTATCGCTTCATCGCTTCCTGACGCGCGCATATTGGTCAGTTTTTTTTCGCGCAGGGCGTTTACTACCAGATCAACGCCTTTATTATTCACGCCTACTATCATACCTTCATATATCCTGTCTCCCGGGCGTATAAATATCTCACCGCGGTCTTGAAGGTTAAAAATAGCGTAAGCGACGGCATTTCCGGAGTTCTGGGAAATAAGAACACCGTTTTGGCGAAACGGTAATTCCCCTTTATAAGGTTGATATTCAAAAAAATTCTGATACATCACGCCGTTGCCGCGTGTCATCATTAAAAAATCGCTCCTAAACCCTACCAGCGCCCTTGAAGCGATAATAAATTCCATGCGGCAAGTTCCGGCTGACGTTATCTTTATCTCCCGCGTCTGCGCCTTACGGCAACCGAGCGCCTGCATGACAGCGCCCTGATATTCACTGTCAACTTCTATTACCACCTCTTCCACGGGTTCAAGTATACGGCCGTCAATCTTTTTCAGGATGACCTGCGGCTTTGATACCTCAATTTCATAACCCTCGCGGCGCATTGTTTCAATAAGTATGGCAAGATGGAGCTCCCCCCTGCCGGAAACCTTAAGCCTTTCCGTACCTGCCACATCCTCCACTTTAACGCCCACATTGATCATTGCTTCGTGCATCAGGCGTTGGCGTATATGCCTTGATGTCAGGAACCTGCCGCCGTCGGTGCCCGCAAGCGGGCTTGTATTATGAGAAAAATTCATGGATATGGTAGGTTCGTCTATTTTGATTGCCGGCAGGGCTTGCGGATTGTCCGCGCATGCCAGGGTCTCTCCCACTTCAACATTGTCAATACCGGAAATTAATACAATGTCGCCTGCCGAGGCCTCTTCAACTTCAACGCGGGCCAGGCCGCGGTATTTCATTATTCTGGTTACCTTGCCTCTTTCAATCACGCCATCGCGTTTAACAAGCGCTATACTGTCATTTATATGGACAGCGCCGCAGAATATCCTGCCTATGCCGATACGGCCTATATAAGAATCGTAATCAAGCATCGTTATCAGCATCTGAAAAGGCATTTCGGCATCGGCAACAGGGGGCAATATCCTGTGCAGTATTATTTCCAAGAGCGGCTTCATTGAATCCCTGGGATCGTCAAGGTCAAGGGCGGCATAACCTTCTTTGCCGGAGGCATAGACTATTGGAAAATCAAGTTGTTCGTCGGTAGCATTTAGCTCGCAGAAAAGGTCAAATACCATGTCCGCTACTTCATCAGGACGCACGTGCGGGCGGTCAAGCTTGTTTATCACAAGTATGGGTTTTAGGTGAAGCTCAAGAGATTTTTTAAGGACAAATTTAGTTTGAGGCATCGGGCCTTCAAAGGCGTCAACAAGCAGTAAGACGCCGTCAACCATCTTCAGTATGCGCTCAACCTCGCTTCCAAAATCGGCGTGGCCGGGCGTATCCACTAGATTAAACTGGACTCCCTTGTACTGAAGAGAGGCATTTTTAGACAATATGGTAATGCCCCTTTCTCTTTCAATAGGATTGGAATCCATTATAGCGGACTCACCTTCCTTGAACTTATAAGCGCCGGCATATTTCAGCAAGGCGTCAATCAGAGTGGTCTTACCATGGTCAACATGGGCTATAATAGCGAGGTTTCTTATGTCTTTTCTTCTTTTCTGATGAGTCATATTTTCGGCATAAATAAAAAAGGCGTATTTAAGCGCCTTTGATGAGTTGCACGTATGGCCAATTTCATGAATTCCTGTATTTTAACAAAACAACGTTATTTGTCAAGCAAAGAGCAAATCCTGTCCGCTTTCTTACCGGCATAAAAAACGCTGTGATAACAGGCAAAGAATTTTTACAGATACCCGTTAAAGGCTTTCCTGATTATTTTTGGAAATGCGCGCGAACAGTCCGTCTGAAAAATGCCCGCGGGTTTTATCCGTAGCGTGTTTATGAGTGTCAGAAACCGTCGGAGGGAGAAGACGATCCTTCCGCCTCCCAGCGGCTTTCGGATTCATTATATTTTAAAGCAACCCGCTCTTTCGTATATCCATAAGAAACGTCAACACGCGCCGACCTTCGGCCTATCATAACATCCGTAATAACCAATTCGTCAATATCGCATCCGTATTTACGCGAAACGTATTCTTTGGCAGCTTGTTCGGGCATGTATATTCCCGGGTCAGTTTCCTGCGCCATGATTATGTTTTGAAAAGAAAAAAATAAATAAACCGTTAATAAAGCAAGAGGCGCAAGTCTTGTCATTTTGATACCCCCGTTTGTCAGGATAAGAACATACTGTTAGTTGAAAAATTCGCTTCGGTAGTAAGGTTTATCCCCAGCCTGCGCAGGCCTGTTTCATCACCTGTAGTCGGTATATGCGTCATATGCATCTCGCAGCCGGATAAGCCCTTAAGATGTTTCATGCAGATCTTTGAGGTCGGATTAGTCGCAGCGCTTATGCTAAGCGCTATCAAGGCCTCTTCAAGGTCAAGGCTTGCCGTCTTTTCATCCGATATATCCTTTTTCAGCCTGGCTATTGATTTGATTATGCCCGGAGACAAGAGATGCACGCTATCGGGTATTTTGGCAAGCACTTTTATCGTATTCAATATAAGGCTTGACGTAGCGTGCATAAGAGATGAATTTTTCCCGGTAATAATGATCCCGTCCTTAAGCTCTATGGCGGCCCCGCAATAGATGCCCTCGTTTCCTTTGCCGGATTTCTCGGCCTCTTTCGCCGCCTTCTGGGCAAAAGACACGACGCGCCGGTCGGATAATTTGATCTTGAGCTTTTTCATAATAGCCTCAACGCGCTCAACAGCGTCTTTTTCCACGAGACCGAGTATGTATTCGCATGAATACCTGAAATAACGCCTTATTATCTCCTGCCTTGCCGCGTTCTCAACAATTTTATCGTTAATAATACCAAATCCCGCCCGGTTTACGCCCATATCGGTAGGGGATTTATACATCGCCTCCGTGCCGGTTATCTTTTCAAGTATCATTTTAAGGACAGGAAATATCTCAATGTCCCGGTTATAATTTACGCTCTCCTGCCCGTAATTTTTGAGGTGAAACGGGTCTATCTGGTTAAAATCTCCTATATCGGCAGTCGCGGACTCGTAGGCGACATTAACAGGATGCTCAAGAGGCAGGTTCCATATCGGAAATGTCTCAAACTTAGCATACCCGCTTTTTTTGCCCTTCTTGTAATCATGGTAAAGCTGGTTAAGGCAGGTGGCAAGCTTACCGCTGCCGGGGCCGGGGGCCGTCACAATAACAATAGGGTTTTTTGTTTCTATATACTTATTGGCGCCATAACCTTCGTCGCTTACTATCGTGTCCACATCCTTTGGATACCCTTTTATGGCACGGTGGGTATATACCCTTACCCCTCTTCTTTCAAGCTTGTTTTTAAATATCTTCGCGGCGGGCTGGTCATTAAACCGGGTGATCACGACAGCCAGTATATTAATACCCCAACCTTTCAGGTCGTCTATTACCTTGAGGATGTCGCTGTCATACGTAATTCCGAAATCCGCTCTTACCTTTCTCCTCTCTATGTCGCCCGAATATATGCAGAGTATGATATCCGCCTTGTCTTTAAGCTTATGCAAAAGCCTCATTTTCGCGTTAGGGTCAAAACCGGGTAAGACCCTTGACGCGTGATAATCAAACAGGAGCTTTCCGCCGAATTCCAAATAGAGCTTGCCGTTAAATCGCGCCACGCGTTCCACTATGGCATCCGTCTGCTCACGCAGATATTTCTCATTATCAAAACCAATTTTGCACAATGCCATGTTATCTGCCTTTTTCCAGTATATTTTTCGTAAATTTTCTCGGGATGCGCGTCGGATAATTCCGGGTAAAACAGGCCTTGCAAAAATTATCCCCGGCAAGAGGCATGGCCTTAAGCATGCCCTCCAGGCTAAGATAATGCAAGCTGTCAAGCCCGATAAAATCCCGTATTTTATCAACCGTCCGGCTGGCGGCTATAAGCTCTTTCTTCGTTGGAAAATCTATCCCATAATAACACGGCGATATAACGGGCGGACAGCTTATTCTCATATGCACCTCTTTGGCCCCTGCCCGGCGCAGGCTTTCAACGCGGCTGCGGCTTGTAGTGCCGCGCACTATGGAGTCCTCAACTATCACAACCCGTTTTCCTTTAAGCAAAGCCTTGATCGGATTAAGCTTTATCCGAACCCTGAAATCTCTGATATGCTGCGAGGGCTGGATAAAGGTCCTGCCGACATAATGGTTTCGTATCATCCCCGACTCAAAAGGCAGGCCGGATTCGGCGGCAAAACCTAAGGCCGCGTAATTGCCTGAATCAGGAAAGGGCATTACCATGTCAGCATCAACCGGCGCTTCTTTTGCCAACTGCATCCCAAGACGTTTTCTTACAAGATAAACATTTTTTGTAAAAATATCGCTGTCAGGCCTGGCAAAATATATAAACTCAAAGATACAGTGGGCGCGGCTCTTGCGGGCATCAAATGTCACGCTTGAAAGCCCGTTTCTGCCAATAAAAATTATCTCTGCCGGCTTGACATCGCGTATGTATTTGGCGCCTATGATATCAAACGCGCATGTCTCGCTTGAGAGAACATAAGAGCTGCCGAGCCTTCCTATGCATAAGGGCCTCATGCCCAATCTGTCGCGCGCGCCTATCAACACGCCGTCTACCAGCATTATAACAGAAAAAGCCCCTTCAAGCCTGGAAAAAACCTCTCCCAGGCTTTCTTTTAGCTTCTTACGGCGTAACCGGGCAAGCATATGGATAATAAGCTCCGAATCCATAGTCGTCTGAAAGACGGAACCTTTTTGCTCCATTTCCTCGCGCAGAGAATGAGCATTGGTAAAATTACCGTTATGCGCTATGGCTATATGGCCTTTACCGTGCCTTGCTAAAAACGGCTGGATATTACTGGCGCTGCTGGAGCCTGTAGTGGAATAACGGACATGGCCCAATGCCAAACTGCCTTTTAATTTTTGTATACTGCCTTTGTCAAAAACATCGTCAACAAGGCCCATACCCTGGCGCTGTATTATCCTGTTCTTGTTATAGGATAATATGCCGGCGCTTTCTTCGCCTCTATGCTGTAGAGCATAGAGGCCTAAATACGTCAATAACGACGCGTCCCTGTTTCCGTATACGCCGAATACACCGCACATGGTATTATTTATTCCAGTCTTGACCCAATAGCGTTACGCCATACATGGCTAAGTTTTGAAAGCTTCGCATTGATAACAGATCTGCCTTCAACCTTGATGTCCAAGGTATCCGAACCGACAACGCCTATTACAACGCAAGAAGTCTTATTTTTGGCGGCAATGGCCTTAAGCCTATCCAGGCCGGTTTTATCTAAACTTACTATTATTCTGGAAGGGGCTTCGCCGAATAAAAGCTCGTCTGTCCTCATGCCGGCTTTTTCCAGTTCCACGCAAGCTCCTAACATCAGTTTCCGATCAGATATGGCGGATTCCGCCAACGCAACGGCAAGGCCGCCCTCTGAAAGATCGTGGGCCGAATGTATTATCCCCTCGTCAATAGCGGAAAGCACGGTTTGATGAAGGCGTTTTTCAGCATTGATATCTATACGGGGATTGCCTCTCTTCATCGCGTGAACAAGATATAAATATTCACTTCCCGAAAGATCCGGCCTGTTGTCTCCTAAAAGAACGATTATATCGTCCTTTCTTTTAAAACTTTGCGTCACACATTTATCCGCGTCTTCTATTATGCCTACCATTCCTACCATAGGGCTCGGATCAATAGCGCCTTTCGGATTTTCATTATAAAAACTGACATTACCGCTGACTACAGGCGTATCCAGCGCCGCGCAGGCTTTGGAAAGGCCTTCCACGCATTTCTCAAACTGCCAATAATTTTCAGGTTTCATTGGGTTGCCGAAATTAAGCCCGTCGGTTATTGCCAAAGGCTTTGCCCCTGAACAGACTATATTCCTGGCAGCCTCTGCCACGTTCATCATGGCGCCATTGTAAGGATTTAGATAACAAAACCTGCCGTTACAATCAACACTTAAGGCAAGAGCCTTTTTGGTGCCTTTGACCTTTATCACAGCCGCGTCGGAACCGGCGCCGATAAGGACATCGTCTTTATCCACATAAGTAAATTTGGCATATGCCGATTCTTTACTGGCAATAGTCGGAGAATCCAGTAATTTGGACAAGACATCGTTCATGTTCCCGGGTTCGGCAACCTTTGACAAGTGGAGTTTTTGAGCTTCTTTTAAATATTTGGGTTCTTTGGATTTCCTGTCATATAGCGGAGCCTTTTTAGTAAGCGCGCTTATGGGCACCTGGCATACAACAACCCCGTTTTCTTTAACGCGCATAATCTTTTCTTTTATAACTTTGCCTATGGCAAAGGCGTTTATATTCCATTTCTTGAGCACAGCCATAGCCTCGTTTTCACTGCCGTTTTTAAGTATGGCAAGCATCCTCTCCTGCGACTCCGATAAAAGTATCTCATAAGCGGTCATATTCTTTTCCCGCTGGGGGACTAACGCGACGTCTATCTCAATACCGGTCCCGCTTCTTGAGGCCGTTTCGCATGAAGAACAAGTAAGGCCTGCCGCGCCCATATCCTGCATACCGGCAACAAGGCCTTTTTCTATAAGTTCCAGGCAGGCATGTCTTAATCGTTTTCCGAGTTCAGGATCACCTATGGCAACCCTGCCTGTATCGGAGGCTGAATCATCCGTTATTTCCTGCGAAGCAAAGCTGGCGCCGCCGACGCCGTCTCTACCCGTATCACCGCCGATATAATAAATGGGGTTTCCTATGCCGCAGGCCGCGCCGCGCATAATATCCTTGTGCTTAAGAATGCCTACACAAAAAGCGTTGACCAAAGGATTGCCTTCATATGATTTGTCAAAATAAGTGTCTCCTCCAACAGCGCTTACCTGGGATTTGTTGGCATAATGGGCAAGGCCCCTGATAACCTCTTTAAAAAGATATTTTACTTTTTTCGTGTCAAGATTGCCGAATCTTATGGCGCCTAATACGGCTACAGGCCTGGCGCCGGTAGTGAAAATATCCCTAAGGCAGCCTCCTATACCCGTTGCCGATGCCTCAAAAGGCTCAACCGCCGACGGATGGTTATGGGATTCCATCTTGAATGAAACACCGTACCCGTCCCCGATATCAACAATTCCCGAATTCTCTTCTCCGGCGCCTATCAATACCTGCTTTGATTTTTTGGGGAATTTCCTGAATTGCTTTCTTGAATTCTTATAACTGCAATGCTCCGACCACATCGCGGAAAAAACACCTAATTCGGTAACGTTTGGCGTCCTTTTCATCATTCTCTTTATATCAGCAAATTCATTTTTGCTTAAACCCAGTTCTTTTGCCAGCGCTAAATTTACCTTAACCTCTTTTTTCATTTTGTTCTCCCGTGTAGACTTGATTTTGCCGTTCCGGCCGTGCTGCGTTTTTTTAAAAAACTATTCCCATTCTATCGTACTTGGCGGTTTTGAAGATATGTCATACACCACCCTGTTTATGCCTTCCACTTCATTTATAATGCGGCTTGATACTTTCTGCAATACGTTGTCGGGCAACCTTGCCCAGTCAGCTGTCATAGCGTCATTGCTGGTAACAGCGCGCACGCATATAACATTTTTATAAGTTCTCTCGTCACCCATTACGCCTACCGTGTTGACAGGCAAAAAGACGCAAAAAGCCTGCCATAATTTTGAATATAATCCGGAACATTTTATTTCGTCTATCAGTATAGCGTCGGCCTTTCTTAACGTATCAAGCTTCGCCTTTGTGATATCTCCTATAATCCTGACGGCAAGGCCCGGGCCCGGGAAAGGATGCCTATAGACCAGTTCATCCGGCATACCAAGCTCTTTTCCCAAAAGCCTGACCTCATCTTTAAAAAGCTCTTTGAGCGGCTCTATAAGTTTGAATTTCATTTTGTTTGGCAGGCCGCCTACATTGTGATGTGTCTTGATGACGGCGGAAGGGCCTCCGGCTGCCGAACGAGATTCAATGATGTCCGGATATAAGGTCCCTTGCGCGAGAAATTTAATATCGCCAAAGGACCTTGCCTGTTTCTCAAACACATCAATAAAAACTTTTCCGATTATCTTGCGTTTTTTTTCAGGCTCTGTTACGCCTTTAAGGGCCTTTAAAAATACCCTTGTTGAATCAACGCATTTCAAGCCTATCCGGTAACTGCGTCTAAACCGTTTTTCAACAATAGCCGCTTCATTGCTGCGTAAGAGGCCGTTATCAATGAACACGGCCTTCAGCTTGCCGCCTATGGCCTTATGCAAAAGCAACGCCAAGACAGAGGAATCAACGCCTCCGCTTAAACCGCATAACACTTTTTCTCCATGGGTTTTTTCGCGTATGCTTTTGACGGCCTCTTGCGCGAATGACCCCATAGACCAGCGGCCATGGCAGGCGCATATGTCAAAAATAAAATTTTTCAAAATCTTTGCCCCGTCAACCGTATGGCCTACCTCCGGGTGGAACTGGACGGCATAAAGTTTCTTTCCGATATCCTGCATAACCGAAATACCGGAATTTCCTGTCTTTGCCGATAAGCTAAAACCCGCCGGCAGTCTTGTAATTTTATCGCCATGGCTCATCCATACAACACTATAAGGGCCAATACCGTTTAAAAGACCCCTGCTCTCAACAACGCGTAAACTCGCGCTGCCATATTCCCCGGCAGAGGCTTTGCCAACACAGCCTCCAAGCAATTTAGCCATAAGTTGAGCGCCGTAACATATGCCCAATACGGGTATGCCGAGAGAGAAAATATCTTTGTCGGGACATGGGCTGTTCTTTGATACGACACTGGCAGGCCCGCCGGACAGGATGAGGCCGTTGGGTTTTAGAAACCGTATTTTTTTAGCAGGCGTATTATAGGGCAGTATTTCCGAATACGCGCCGTTTTCCCTTATTCTGCGGGCTATCAGGCGGGTATATTGGGAACCAAAATCAAGAATAGCTATCCAGTCTTTTGCCATAGGAAATGGTGGAAATTTATATTATAAACACGAATTAAAAACAACTTTAATATGGATTTGACTACCGCGTAAAAAATCCATCTGCCGTGCCGTTTTATGCCTTTGCCGGCATATCTAAATCTTTGTAATAATCCTGTAGAGATTTCGGGAAGATCCTGCTTTTTTTTGCGGCATCTATACCTTCAATAGCTGCCGCTGCCGCCGCAAGCGTTGTGATATAAGGAACCTTGTATTGTATGGCCTTCATCCTTATATAACTGTCGTCATATTTTCCGGTCCGTCCGACGGGTGTATTAATTATAAGATGTATCTCTTTATTTTTAATAGCATCGGCAATATTGGGCCTGCCCTCATGGAGCTTTTTTAACACAATAGTGTCAATACCGTTCTCATTCAAAAACTCCGAGGTGCCTGATGTAGTCAATATACTAAAACCGATTTTTTTAAGTTTCCTGGCTACCGGCAAAAGTTTATGTTTGTCCTTATCGGCGACAGTCAACAAAACATTTCCTTCAAGCGGCAGTCTTGAGCCTGCCGCTTCTTCGGCCTTGAAAAATGCCAAGCCAAATGTGTCCGCTATGCCCATCACTTCGCCAGTAGCGCGCATCTCGGGGCCAAGGACAGGATCAACCTCGGGAAACATATTAAACGGAAAAACAGCTTCTTTTACGCCAAAATACGGTATGGCAGGCGTCTTTAAGCGCTTTTGTAAATCTTTTATACTACGGCCCAGCATAACCTGGGTAGCGATATTGGCCAATGGGACATTCTGTACTTTGGAAACAATAGGCACTGTCCTTGAGGCGCGGGGATTTGCTTCAAGTATATAAACCTTGTCCTTGCATATCGCGTATTGAATATTCATAAGCCCTATAACTTTAAGCGACCTGCCTATACGGCTCGTATATTCCCTTATAGTTTCAATATGTGATTTTTTTATAGTTTTGGTTGGTATGGCGCAGGCGGAATCGCCGGAATGCACACCCGCAAGCTCTATGTGTTCCATAACCGAGGCGACAAACGTTTCTTCGCCGTCACAAACCGCGTCAACTTCCGTTTCTATAGCTTCTTCAAGAAATCTGTCAATAAGCATGGGGTGTTCTGGGCTTACATTGATGGCCTCAAGAGCGTATCTACACAGCATTTCCTCATCGTAAACAATCTCCATGCCGCGTCCGCCAAGAACAAAAGAGGGCCTTATCATAAGCGGATAACCTATTCTTTTCGCGATGGCAAGAGCCTCGTCAAGAGACATGGCTGTCCCGCTTTCAGGCTGGGGGATATCAAGCTCTATTATCTTCTGCCTGAAGCTTTCCCTGTCTTCGGCGAATTTAATGCTTTCAGGCGTTGTCCCGGCTATCTTAACGCCGTTTTCCTTAAGCTCTTGAGCTATATTTAACGGCGTCTGGCCTCCGAATTGGACTATCACGCCTTGGGGTTTTTCCTTTTCATAAATACTAAGCACATCTTCCACGGTAAGCGGCTCAAAATAAAGTTTATCCGAGGTGTCATAGTCGGTTGACACGGTCTCGGGATTACAATTAACCATGACCGATTCGTATCCCGACTCCTTGAGCGCGAAAGCGGCATGGACACAGGTATAATCAAACTCAATACCCTGGCCTATTCTGTTAGGGCCGCCGCCTAATATCATAATCTTTTTCTTATTTGACGATACGGGGATATCGTCTTTCCCGTTATAAGTGGAATAATAATAATAAGCGTTTTTTACACCGCTTACGGCAATGGCCTCATACACCTGCCGTATACCAAGGGCTGTCCTTTTTTCTCTGATTTTAGACTCTTGCGCATTAAGGACCTTGGCCAGATATTTATCGGCAAAACCCCACTTTTTGGCTTTAACAAACATGTTTTTAGGCAGGTTGTCCAGCGTATATTTTGATATCTCATCTTCAAGCCCGGCCAACTCTTTGATCTCGTTTAAAAACCATTCATGGATATGCGTAAGCCTGTTTATCTCATCAACAGAAACGCCTTTCCGCAAAGCCTCATAGATCAAAAAGACACGCTCGCTTGACGGCATAGATAACATTTCAATTAATTTTTCTCTGGGTAATTCATTAAAATTTTTGACAAAACCCAAACCATGCCTGTTTATCTCAAGAGAGCGTATGGCCTTCTGGAAAGCCTCCTTAAAGGTCTTGCCTATGCTCATTACCTCTCCTACAGCCTTCATTTGGGTGCCCAGCACATCTTTGGCGCTGGGAAATTTTTCAAATGCCCATCTGGCAAATTTTATAACTACATAATCACCATCCGGCTTGTATTTATCAAGACTGCCATGCTTCCAATACGGTATCTCATCAAGGGTCAAACCGCAGGCAAGCTTAGTTGATATAAGCGCTATCGGAAAGCCTGTGGCTTTTGAGGCAAGCGCCGAAGAGCGCGACGTTCTCGGATTTATTTCTATAACCACTATTCTATCGTCCTGCCTGTTGTGGGCAAACTGGACGTTTGTCCCGCCTATGACATTAATAGCGTCAACAATTTTATAAGCCATCTCCTGCATGCGCGCCTGAAGCGCCTTCGGAACTGTAAGCATGGGCGCGGCGCAAAAACTATCGCCGGTATGGACGCCCATAGGGTCAATATTTTCAATAAAACACACGGTTATTTTTTGCCCGTTTTTATCGCGCACAACCTCAAGCTCAAGCTCCTCCCATCCAAGAACCGATTCCTCAACCAAAACCTGATTTACCAGGCTCGCCGCGAGGCCTCTGGCAGTAATCTCCCTTAGTTCTTCAACATTATAGGCTATGCCTCCGCCTGTGCCGCCTAACGTATAAGCAGGCCTTAAGACAACAGGATATTTAAGCCTTTCCGCTATCCTCTCCGCTTCCTCCACGGAATAACACGGTTCGGACGCGGCCATGGGTATACCTATATCGTTCATGGCTTGTTTAAAAGCTATTCTGTCCTCGCCGCGCTCTATGGCGTCAATCCTGACCCCTATTACCTCAACATTATATTTATCAAGGACCCCCGCTTTGTAAAGACTTGATGCAAGATTTAAACCCGTCTGGCCGCCGAGATTTGGCAGTAGGGCGTCGGGCCTTTCTTTTTCAATTATCTTTTTGATTGTCTCAACCGTAAGAGGTTCAATATAGGTCTTGTCCGCTGTCGCGGGGTCTGTCATTATTGTGGCGGGGTTAGAGTTTACCAGAACAACTTCATAGCCCTGTTCTTTCAGGGCCTTACAGGCCTGTGTCCCTGAATAGTCAAATTCGCAGGCCTGGCCTATTATTATAGGGCCTGAACCGATTATAAGTATCTTATGCAGGTCTTTTCTTTTCGGCATGGGAATCCTTGTATATATGCACTAAGCGGTAATTATAACATAGGTAAAAATATCTGGCAAACTTTTTCTACCTATTCGCTTCTATTCGCGCTATTCGTGCCGTCTATGGCAAATACCTTTAAACAACACCTTGTTCAAGCACGGAGTTGGCAACCTTGACAAAACCGGCTATGTTCGCGCCAAAGACATAATTATCGGGCTGGCCGTATTGGGCGGCCGCTTTCCTGACCGAACTATGTATTGATTTCATTATAAGCTTTAATCTGGCATCAACTTCGTCTCTTGTCCAGGCCAGCCTTTGTGAATTCTGGCTCATTTCAAGGCCTGACGTCGCGACACCACCCGCGTTGGCGGCTTTACCGGGGCCGTATAATATGCCTGCCTTGATAAATTTACGGACAGCTTCAGGCATTGTTGGCATATTGGCGCCTTCAACCACAAGAAAACATCCGTTCTTCAGCAAGGCCTGCGCGTCATCTTTGTCTATCTCGTTCTGTGTCGCCGCGGGAAAGACCGCCTGGCATTTTATGCCCCATGGCTTTTTGCCTTCATAATAATCAACTCCGTATTTGGCGGCATATTCTTTAATACGCCCGCGCCTGACATTTTTAAGCTCCATAACATAGCGCAGTTTTTCTTCGGTTATACCTTTGGGATCGTATATAAAACCCGAAGAATCCGAAAGAGTGACGGGCTTTGCTCCAAATTGATTAAGTTTTTCAACCGTATATTGGGCAACGTTCCCGGAACCCGACACGACGCACACCTTGCCTTTTAAAGAATCCTTTCTCGTATCAAGCATTTCCTGGGCGAAATAAACAGCGCCGTATCCTGTAGCCTCGGGCCTTATCAATGACCCGCCCCAATTCAGGGATTTACCGGTAAGAACACCTGTAAATTCATTTTTGAGTCTTTTGTATTGGCCGAAGAAAAAACCTATTTCGCGGGCGCCTACACCTATATCGCCCGCGGGCACGTCCGTATCAGGGCCTATATGCCTAAAAAGCTCCGTCATAAATGACTGGCAAAAACGCATAACCTCATTATCTGTTTTTCCTTTGGGATCAAAATCAGAACCCCCTTTGGCGCCGCCCATCGGAAGGGTGGTAAGAGAATTTTTAAAAACCTGTTCAAAGGCAAGGAATTTAAGCAATCCTAAATACACTGTGGGATGAAGCCTAAGGCCTCCTTTATAGGGGCCTATAGCGCTGTTAAATTGCACGCGGAAACCCCTGTTTACCTGTATATCGCCTTTATCATCAAGCCAGGGGACACGGAATATTATGACCCTTTCAGGCTCCGTTATGCGTTCAAGTATCTTTGCTTTCTCGTATACGGGATTACGCTCAAGAACAGGCTCCAGACTTGACAAAACCTCTTCAACCGCCTGGTGGAATTCCGGCTCATTTGGATTGCGTTTTTTTACCTGATCAATAACCTTTGCCACATACGCAGACATTTTTTAAACCTCCGTTTTTTATCCCGATTTTTCACGAAATCTTTTTATTATGGCGGCGGCCGCCTTTTTTGCCATACCCATGGCTTCAATTACAGTCCCTTCTCCGCCGACGACATCGCCGCCGGCATAAACCGCATCAATTGATGTCATCATTGTCGCGGGATCAACTATTATATCGGAATATTTATCTATCTTTAATTCCGGCGTAGCCTGTATAAGAACTTGATTGGCCATAAGGCCTACCGCTATTACAGCCTGGTCACAGGCAAGAGTAAACTCACTGCCTTCAACCGGCACAGGCCTGGGCCGGCCGCTTTTATCGGGCTCTCCGAGACGGCACCTGCGGCATTTAATAAACTTCACATTCCCCCTTGCTCCGTCTCCTATAAATTCAACGGGCTGGACGAGAAAATCAAAACGTATACCTTCTTCCCTGGCGTGATGTATCTCAAGCCTGCGTGCAGGCATCTCATTTTCCGTCCTCCTGTATAATACGCTGACATCGGCTGGCATACCGTTTAACTTTTGCAATCTCAAGGCCACCCTGGCCGCGTCCATAGCAGTATTCCCTCCGCCGATGATAATAATATGCGGGCCGATATTAACAGGGGTATGGTAGTCCGGGAATTTATAGGCGCCCATCAGATTGACCCTTGTCAAAAACTCATTGGCAGAATAAACATTGCATAAGTTCTCGCCGGGTATATTAAGAAACGACGGCACGCCGGCGCCAAGGCCAAGAAACACGGCATCAAAACCCTGTTCAAAAAGTTCATCTATCGTCAGTGTTTTACCGATGATAATATTACACCGCAATTCAACCCCTAATTTTTTAAGATAGTTGATCTCAAAATCAAGGACATCTTGAGGAAGCCTGAATGGCGGTATGCCGTACCTTAAAACTCCGCCGGGTTTATGCAGGGCCTCAAAAATGGTTACCTTGACACCCATCCTTGCAAGCTCTCCCGCGCAGGATAGGCCTGCCGGGCCGGAGCCTATTACAGCGGCTTTGAAATGGGACAGGCCTTCATCTTTACGCGCGCGCAAGTCAATATTATTCTTAAGCCCGAAATCCGCGGCGAAACGTTCCAGAAAATGTATATTTATGGCCTTGTCCGAGGCAAAAGGTTCACCTTTTTTTGTGAATACGCAAGACTTCCTGCATTGATATTCGGCCGGGCATACCCTGCCGCATATGGAAGGGAAATTGTTCTTTTCTCTGATGGTAAGATACGCGGACTTATAATCTTTGTTAACAATTTCAGTAATAAATTTCTTTATGTCTATTCCCACAGGGCAGCCCTGACTGCATGAAGGGTTCTTGCACTGCAGGCACCTTGAGGCCTCATTAAGGGCCTGCTCTTCAGAATAAACGGACACGACCTCATCAAAACCCTTGGACCTGGTTTGAGCGTCTGTCTCAATTGGCTTTACTGGCTCTTTCTTCATTTTTACCACAGGTGTTTTTTAATATCTGATATATTATACCGTATAAACGCTATCTGCCCAGACGGCATATGTGCTCTTCTTTGTCCGCATACGCGCGCGACCTGTTAATCAATTCATCCCAATCCACAAGATGAGCGTCAAACTCCGGGCCGTCAACGCAACTGAATTTGACCTGGCCGCCAATCTTGACCCTGCATCCTCCGCACATGCCTGTAGCATCAACCATTAACGCGTTTAGAGAAACAATGGTCTTTACGCCAAATTTTTTGGTGATATCTGAAACCGATTTCATCATCGGGACAGGGCCTACGGCATAAACCAGGCATGGCTTTGCGGCTGTATGGGCCGAATTTAATACCTCCGTCAAAATTCCCGTCACAAAACCTTTCATTCCGTATGAACCGTCATCAGTGGCAATATGCAGGATATCGGATACCGGGCCGATCTTTTCCTCCAATATTAAAAGCTCTTTTGTTTTCGCGCCCAGAATAACAGTGATGTGATTACCGGCCTTTTTCATGGCCGCGGCTATAGGATATAATTCGGCTATACCAAGGCCGCCTCCTACCAAAACTATATTACCGTATTTTTTTACCGGTGTGGCATGGCCCATAGGGCCGGCTACAGCATACACGTGTTCACCTTCGCTCATTGCCGATAATAGCCTTGTGCTAAAACCTATCTCCTGGATGATCAGAGTAATAGCGCCTGATAGAGGGTCCTTATCCACAACAGTCAAAGGTATCCTTTCACCCTGCTCTTTTGCCATGACCACGACAAATTGACCAGGCATAATCTTTGCCGCGATTAAAGGCGCGTGGACAACAAGCATAGTTATCTTCGTCCCAAGGCATTTGGCTATAGTATCTTTTTTAAGTATTTTCATAGAAATTATTTTATAAAATTTACGCTTAAACTTAGGATATAAAAAATAAGTGTCTTTTTTGTCCGGCAATCATTGCCGTAAAAAAAGACACCTTTGTCGTACATACAAGGTAATATAGCATAAAACGAAATTATGTCAATACTATTTTTTGCCAAATATCCTTAAGGCCCGGATTATCAACAAAGTTAAGAACGTTTTCCGTAAACCGCTCACCGGTAATACCGGTGCTCCTTCCCGTTACAAGCATTTTTTTATCATTACCGCAGACGTCAAGGGCCATGTCTATTCTTTCAGCAGGCGCTGGATAACCGATATGCCTTAAAAGCATGGCACAAGCGCGGATCATGGAGCTGGGGTCGGCATATTTCTGCCTGCCTTCTTCAACCATCCTCGGCGCGCTGCCGTGTATTGCTTCAAACATTGACCAGCGCGTCCCGATATTGGCGCTGCCGGCTGTTCCGACCCCGCCTTGCAGCTGGGCCGCTTCATCAGTTAGTATGTCCCCGTAAAGGTTAGGCAGGACTATTACCCTGAAATCACTTCTTCTTTCCGGGTCTATAAGCTTGGCGGACATAATATCCACATACCACTCATCCAATTTGATCTTGGGATATTCTTTTGCTATCTCGCCCGCTGTCCTGGAAAAGCGGCCGTCCGTTGTCTTGATCACGTTTGACTTTGTTACCACTGTAACACGGCCTATATTATTCTTATGGGCATATTCAAAAGCCATCCTGATAATCCTTTCCGAACCCTGGCGTGTCGCCACGCTAAAATCCATACTTATATCATCAGTAATATCAAAACCCCTGGAACCGAGCACATAAGCGCCTTCCGTATTTTCGCGGAAAAAAATCCAGTCTATTTTTTCCTTAGGTATCCTGACCGGACGCACATTGGCAAACAGATCAAGCTGTCTTCTGATAGCGACATTAGCGCTTTCTATATTAGGCCATTTGCCTCCGGCTTGAGGCGTTGTGGTAGGGCCTTTCAGTATTACGTGGCAATTCTTGAGTTCGTCAAGAACATTATCAGGTATAGCCTTATTATGCTTTGCCCTGTTCTCTATAGTAAGATCATGTATTTCTCTAAAAGAGATTTTTTTATCGCGGGCCTCATCGCGTAATACATGCGCCAGAATCGCCCGCGCGTGTTTTGATATCTCAAGGCCTATGCCGTCACCGGGGCATATGCCGATGATAATCGGCGACAACGTTGAATAATCAAGCCTTTGCCCGGGATTCTTCATCCTTTCTACGCGTTCCATCTGCTCTCTAACGATAGCGGCAAATTTTTCTTTAGCTTTTTCAACAGCATCATTACGCATAATAAGGTTTCCTTTTAAAGAATGGCCAAATAGCGGTCAAGTTCATGTTTTGTGACCTGTTTCTTATATTCGTCCCATTCATCTTTTTTATTTCTTACAAAATACTCAAATACCTTGTCTCCGAGGGCAGCCCTGACAAGAGAGCTGTTTTCAGTTATCTTCACGGCATCGTAAAGGTCATCGGGCAGGGATTCTATGCCCTGGGCCTTTCTTTCGCTTTCAGTCATATTATATATGTTATTAGTGACCTGTTTCGGAAGTTTATATTTTTTCCTGATGCCCTCAAGGCCGGCCGCGAGCATAACGGAAAACGCCAGATAAGGATTGCACGCCGGGTCGGGGTTTCTCATCTCAATCCTTGTCGCCGTTTCTTTGCCGGGTTTATACATAGGCACACGTATCAACGCGGACCTGTTCCTGTGCGCCCATGATACATAAACAGGCGCTTCATACCCGGGCACAAGCCTTTTATAAGAATTGACCCATTGGCATGAAACGGAACATATCTCTCTGGCATGCAATAAAAGCCCGGCAATAAAATACTTGGCCGTGTCCGAAAGATGATATTTGTCGTTTTTGTCAAAAAAAGCGTTTTTCTTTCCCTTAAACAGCGACATATGCGTATGCATGCCGCTGCCATTAATACCGTAAACAGGTTTCGGCATAAAAGTCGCGTACATATTCTGCTGCATTGCCACTTCTTTTACGATCATGCGGTATGTCATAACGTTATCAGCCATGAGCAGGGCTTCGTTATAACGAAGGTCTATCTCGTGTTGAGACGAAGCCACTTCATGATGCCAGTATTCTACCTCAATACCCATTTTTTCAAGGGCAAGGACAGTCCTGCGGCGCAGGTCCTGGCCTATGTCCATAGGCGTCAAATCAAAATATCCGCCTTTATCAAGTATTTCCGTGCCTTTGGCGTTCCTGAAATAAAAATACTCAAGCTCGGGGCCTACATTAAACGTGTAACCCATTTTTTTGGCTTCGGCGATATTCCTTTTCAAAACATAACGCGGGTCTCCTTCAAAGGGTTTGCCCCCGGGTTCAACCACATCGCAAAACATCCGCGCCACAGGCCCTTCCTGCGTGGGCCAGGGCATGACCTGAAAAGTAGAGATATCGGGTTTTACAACCATGTCGGATTCTTCTATGCGGGAAAAACCTTCTATTGATGAACCGTCAAAACCCATGCCCTCGTCCAGGGCGTGGGGTAATTCCTGCACGGGGATATCAAAGCTTTTTAAGAACCCCAGGACATCCGTAAACCACAAACGCAAAAAAGCTATTCTTTTCTTTTTGGTTACCTCCAATATCTCCTGCTTGGTCATATGTATTCTCCTTGATTTTTATACGTTATAATCCAAAAATACCTTTGCATACCCCGAACGGGTCCTTTTGGCCCGGCCTACGTCAAACCCGGCGCAGATAAGAGATCAAAATATCTCCCTTTCCTCACTATAAGACAAATCAAGAAAATTGCGTAGCTTTTTACTGCGTATAGGGTGACGGAGTTTGCGCAGGGCCTTGGCCTCTATCTGCCTTACCCTTTCCCTGGTAACGTGAAATATAGTGCCTACCTCTTCCAGCGTCCTGGGATAACCATCGCCTATACCAAACCTTAATTTCAATACCTGTTTTTCCCTGTCCGTCAACGTGTCAAGGACACCGTCCATCTGTTCTTTTAACATTGAATAAGCGGTGGCGCTGGCAGGCGACATGGCTCTCTTGTCTTCTATAAAATCGCCGAAATGCGTATCGCCTTCATCCCCGACCGGAGTCTGCAGTGATATCGGTTCCTGGGCTATTTTTAAAATGCCTCTTACTTTCTCAACGGAAAGGTCCATATGGCGGGCTATCTCTTCCGGCGTAGGTTCCCTGCCCGTCTCCTGCACAAGCGATCTGGACACTCTGACAAGCCTGTTTATGGTTTCCGTCATATGCACAGGTATCCTTATGGTCCGGGCCTGATCGGCAATTGAACGCGTAATAGCCTGGCGTATCCACCATGTCGCGTATGTTGAAAATTTATAACCTCTCTTATACTCAAATTTATCAACAGCTTTCATAAGGCCTATGTTGCCTTCCTGTATAAGGTCCAAAAATGAAAGGCCCCTGTTGGTATATTTTTTGGCGATTGAAACCACAAGCCTTAAATTCGCCTCCACAAGGACTTTTTTTGTCTTCTGGAAATTCGCCTCTCTTTTTTTTATGTTGAATATAAGCTGTCTGATCTTGTCCTGGCTGAAACCGAATTCTTTTTCTATTTTTTTTATATTTTTATTATAGGCCGAAACCTGCGCAAATCTTCGCAGCCTCTTAAGCCTGGCCGCTTCTTTCTGTATCCTCTCAATCTGTTCCGCGTGGATCTTGATCCGGGAACTCATTTCCTCTATAAACGTGGTAACAAGTCCGAATTTGCACAGGAGCTCTTTTACGGTCTTTTGACTTTTTGTCCTTTTTAATTTTTCCAGAAGTTTCGCGATACGCGTAACGGGTTTTATCTTGGCAGGGGCCAGATCTTCTTTTACATAGTCTTCCGGATTCAATTGTTCGCTGACGATTTTTTGCGCCAACTCCTTAACATACTCAACGCTCAATTTGCAATCAAATATAACGTCCCGGAAACCGTTTTCAGCTTCTTCTATTTTTTTGGCCAGGCTTATCTCGTCTTCTCTTGAAAGAAGAGGTATCTGGCCCATCTGACGAAGATACATCCTGACAGGATCATCCATGGGGCCGTCCGACCTGGGGGAAAGCGCGGGCGCGGCGGCCTTGTTTTTTTCACGGGCCGATTCCGAATCAAGGAGCTCAATGTGTTCCCTGTCAAGGGTTGAGAGTATCTCGTCTATGTCCTCGGATGATGTTACGTCTTCTGGTAATATCTGATTTATCTCGTCAAAGGTAAGATAGCCTTTGGACTTGCCAAGGCTTATGAGCTCTTTAATTTTTGCCGCTGAAATAGCTCTCTGCGCCAAGTCCGGTCCGGCCTCCGATTTCCCGCGAGAAGGCACAGATACCGTTTCCCCCCTGCCGCGCGGATGGGGCCCGGCGTCAGTTTCCGGCTTTATCTTTTTCTTTTTTTTACCGCCTATAAAACGTTTTTTCTTTTTCACCGTTTTTTTTCTGGACATTAAATCCTCTCGTTCTTTAACGCGTCAAACTGTTTTATAAGCCTCATGCGCCCGGCATCGTCTCCTTTGGCTTCAGCCTGTCCTATCATCAGAGTCAGGGTCTGCCTCTTGCGCGCTAAGCAATCCCGTTTCACGCGGACAACGCAGTCGTGAAGCGTCTTACGCCTGTCAATAAGTTTTTCAGATTCCTCAAAGGCTTCGCAAATTATACTGCCGAGCCTTTCATTTCCTACCCGTTCAATCACCTTACGCCCGTTAGGTATCTTTTTCTCGTCAAGCAGGCAGTATATAACATCCACTATTCCGCGTATGTCCTCGTTGGCAAACTCTTCCCTGTCAAGCACTGTCCTGACGTTGCGGGCTATTGCTTCATCTTCCATCATAAGGCTGATAATTATCTTTTCAGCCGGGGGTATGCTGTTCGCGGGCTGTTCACTTTTTATTTGTTCGGTAAAAGAATAATCGGATTTTATTTTTGATAATTCATCAAGCAAAACATTTTCCTGCACAAAAAGCGCCCTTGACAGTCTTTTTATATAGTCGGACCTTAGCACGCTGTTTTCTACTTTCTTTATTGTCGGAAGCATCTGCGAAGCTATGCGGGCCTTGTCCTCGGATTTTGCCGGATCGTACCTATTAAGCAATAATCCCAGCTTGTAGTCAAAAAGATCGGGGGCGCCTTCTATGACGTTTACAAGCTTTTCAGCGCCATACTGCCGGACATAACTATCGGGGTCAGAGCCTTTATCCAGAGTGGCAACTTTTACAAAAAGCCCTTCGGAAACAAGCATGTCCAGCCCCCTCAACGACGCTGCTTCACCGGCGGCATCGGCATCATATACTATGACCGCGTTATTCGTAAACTTTTTTATAAGCCTTATTTGTTCAACGGTAAGGGCTGTTCCCAGTGTGGCCGCGATGTTTTTTATACCGTTCTGGAATGGAAGTATGAGGTCTAAATACCCTTCTACAATAATTATATAATCCTTCTTCCTGATCTCGTCTATGGCAAGGTTCAAACCGTATAGATGCCTGCCTTTAACGTAAAGCTGGCTTTCGGGAGAGTTCATATACTTAGGCAGTGAATCATCAAGTATCCTGCCGCCAAAAGCCACAATCCTTGAACGCGCATCAAATATCGGGAAAATGACCCTGGCTCTGAACCTGTCATAAAAACCATTATTCTTGCCTGGCATAATCAGCCCGGCCTTTTCAAGGACCGATTCTGAAACGCCCTTGGATGCGGCATATTTCAATAAGCCATCCCATTCAGCGGGGGCATAACCAATCTTAAAAGATCCGACCGATACGGCGTTAAGCCCGCGCTGGGCCAGGTATTTCCTGCCGGAAGCGGCCTTTGGCGAGCCTAATAAAACCGCATTATAATAATCCGCGGCAAGCTGATTCGCATTATACAACCCAGATAAAGATTTTCCCTCCGGCAGGCCGTGTTTATAATTGCCTTTTACGCCGGAGATATCAATGCCCGCCTTATCGGCTAACAGCCTCAAAGCCTCCATGAATTCAAGGCTTTCGTGTTTCATAACGAAAGATATCATGTCGCCGCCGGCACCGCAGCCAAAACAATGGTATATGCCTTTAACGGGGCTTACTACAAATGACGGGGTCTTCTCGTGGTGGAACGGACAGCACGCCTTAAAATTGCTTCCCGCCCGTTTTAGCGGTATATAAGACCCGATTATGTCAGCTATATTAAGCTTTGAATGTATCTGTTCAACAACAGTTTCTAAATCCTTGGCCATCCTTTAACCCGGTATTTACCGCGGCCTATCTTTTTACCCTTATAAAACCTGAACATGGGATAATATTTATCTCCTGGCCGCGGGTTATGGAATCAAGGAGTATATTAAGACCAAGGCTGTCGCTTGAAATATGGCCCGCGATAAGGATATTCAGTTTGTGCTTTTTAGCCTTCTTAAAATTGTCCTCGCTCATGTGCATAGAGATTATGGTCTTAACGCCGGCTTTAACAAGCTCCGGAAATATTTTTTTTGAGCCGCCTGTGCCGCCTGTCATCTCCACAATTACCTTTCCGCAGGGGTTTGACAGCTTGCCTAGTATAAGACGCGGCCCGGTGCCGGTTTTTATAGCGTATTTGTATTCAGGCTCTTCCGATATGAGATCAACAATAGCCTGGACGGTCTTTGGCTTGTTTTTAGAGATCAGGTTCTGGAGATACTCCGATACGCAGTTATCGGCAACGGTATGAGCGCACATAAAAGGAATGCCTAAAATCGCCGCTGTATCCACAGGGCGCATAATATTAGCGGAATGAGTCCGCCTGCTGACTTCTTCTATCCTTTCATCAAGTAACTTCTTAGCCTTTTTTCTGGATACACCCACATTCTCTAACAGGTCAAGCTGAACATCCATAACCTTATGCAATGCCGACAAAGCAAAACCTTCGGGATGATGAGAAAGTACCATATCTATAGCCTTGCCTTTGCTTTTAAGCATTTCGGCAAACAGTATCTCCTGGGATTCCATATCAATTCCCGCAAGGATATTTTTTATCTCCTGGCCGGGTTTGCCAAATAATATCCTGGTATCCGCGTAAGGGTTGGCAAGCCTTTCCATGTCAAAGTTATCCTTACCGGAAGGCCCCAGCGCGTCGTATTCTTTTTTAACGGACAATAAAAAATCCCTGACGCCTTTTTCGCCCCGCGGGTCACGCCTTATACCTTCAATAACGGCACTGTCATAAAAATCCTTTAACTTCAATTTTCCTCTCCTTATTATATTTTACCAACAGGTCTATTTGTGTATTTAGTCGTTTCTTTCGGCGAGATCAAATATCGCGGTACCCGAGGTCTCTTCAGGCAGCCAAAATGTAAGGGATACATACGCGCTTTCAACAGTTTTGACCAGGAACCTGCCTGTGAAGGATTTTTCTTCTATCGCATCTTTCAAATAATCGCTTGGAATAAGTCCTAAGGCCGCTACAATCATGCCCGACAATATTACTCCCCTGCCAAAACCTATCACTCCGCCGCCTAACCTTTCAAGCTGCGGTATAAACTGCACATTCATTATTTTTAACAATAACGCGAAACCGTATTTGAATATCAGCCTGATGAGCTGAACAATCACAATAAAACATAAAAATTGCGAAAGCCAGACAGGCAATTTAAAATTCATAACAAGGACGTCCGCCGTCCGGCTATACCACATTACCCCGCAGATAAGGCTTGCTAAGATGCCAAAAAAATTGAACAATTCCGCGGTAAGGCCAAGTTTGACCCCCATATACACAGCCCTCAAGGTCACAATCAGCACTATTATGTCAAGCCAATTAATACTTTTTAATATATCCATATAGTTTTATATAAAATATCAGTAAAATATATCACATAAAGTGTTAAAAGTCAAGGGCATTAGCTTTCCATATCAAGCCAAAATTAAAATGTCCGGTTTTTAACGCTATCAGTGGGTATATCAAGAAAAAATCCGGCATATTCCTTGTTTGCATAAGCGGCAATAAAAGCGTCAACTATCACGGGGTCAAAAAAGCTCCCGCTTTTTTCCTTAAGCTTTTCTATGGCCTGCTGTCTGGTAACAGGCTCGCCTTCCAGATAGGTTGAAGTCATAATGTCAAAGCCATTGCAAACCGCTATAATGCGGGACGCCATGGGTATAGCATTGCCTTTTAATCCGTCGGGATAGCCTGTGCCGTCAAAGTTTTCATGATGGTGCCGTATAACATCAAAGCTGTCTCCTATTTCTTTAATGGGCTTTAAGATATTTTGGCCTATAGTAACATGCTCTTTGAATTTTTCCTTTTCTTCGTCTGTCAGGGCCGAACGTTTTTTTAGTATCCTGTCCGGTATACCTATCTTGCCCACATCATGTAAAAGTGACGCGATATGAAGCGTCTCGTAAAAAGAATCATTAAAGTTAATATACGGCAAAAGTTTTTCAAGTTCCTTGGCCGTAGCCATCGCGTAATTGCTTAATCTGCGGGTATGGGCATAGGTATACCCGTCCTTGGAATCAATAGCAAAGCTAAATGCCGAGGCCGCGTCCAAAAACAACGCGTGCTCTTCTTTATATAAAGCGTCTAATTTATATATTCTTTCCGTAAGCTCTTCATACATGCGCGCGTTCTCAAAGGCAATAGCCGCATTATTGGCCAGGGTGGATAAAAGTGAAAAATCATCGCTCGTATAGATATTGCCCGATAGCTTAGGGCCAAGCACTATAAAACCGATCATCTGGCCTCTTAAAAAACTCGGAACGCATAATACGGCACCGGTCTTTTCCATGGTCACCCGGATATGGTCAAGAGTCTTTTTAAGAATAATCCTCTGCGGAAAAATCCTGTCGCCCTGGATCCAGCTTAAAACACTTTCATAACTTATAGGCTCTCTTTTTTCCATAAGCCATTTAACAAGAGGGTTGTCGGCATCCACTCTTTCCAGGGTCTGCTGGCCTTTAAAACCTCTGCGGACTTCCCTGATATATGAATTCAGCGTTTTATTGAAAATATAAGCCGAACTGCCGGTTATCCTTACTTCTTTTGATATAAACCTTACCATAAGGTTCAGGAGTTTTCTTGTATCGGTTATAAGCGTCATACCTTTGGCGACGTTTCTTAAAACCAGCATATAGTCGTATCCGCGCTGGTATAAAAACGCGTCGGTAAATCCGGCAAGAAATTTTTCTAACGGCCTTATAAAAACTGTCAAAATAAAAACCGCGGCCACAGGCAGTATCCATCTGTTCACATTAAAAGAAGCTGATAAATGTCTTTGCAGGATAAAAACAAACGCTACAAAACTGCCGACACTCGCTCCATAGAGAATTGAAAATATCAGCGTCCTTCTCCTTATGACCTCAACACCCATAAGGCGTACCACATACGTTGCTATAGCAACAAAGAGATTGGCAAGAGCGACAAAGTATAAGGCCATAGGCCCTATTATGGGAATAGATACACCGTAAACCGTAAAAAACATTAAACTGCCGCCGCTTAGGCCGCATATGCCGGCTATCGTGACATACTTCATTTGGCGTTTGCCTATATCGCTTAACCTGCCGATAGACCTGCCCATGAGATAATGCGCGTAAGCGGGGAACCCGGCAAAAAACAACATAAATACGGGATGAAGCACGCCGGGATCATTAAAATTCAGGCCCAGCTTGAACGATATACTTTTAACGATTAACGGTGAAAAACTCAACCCGGAAAAAATAACCGCCAGAATATAACCGGCAGACAGGACCCTTTTGATCTTTTCTGTCAACCCCATAAGTTTTATAATAAAATGAAAATAAAATATGGGCACAAAGGAAACCCCTATATAAGAGGCCCTGGCGAAAAACAGGGTATAGTCTTTATCATTAAACAAGCAGAACAATAAAGTGCACAATGAAAATTCCGCGATGGAAAGCATTAACAGGTAGTAACTTCTCACAACCTCGCCCCTTCTGCCTCTAAAATAGATCAGGCTTCCCAGCAGAAGGGTAATAAGAAGCGTAAACACGGAACCTGCTATATAATGCAGCTTGTAATAACACATATTTAACCTAAGGTTTTAAAAACACCACGGCCGCGGTTTGTTTCAAACTCCGCGGCTGACGGACTGTTATTCTATCTTACCCTGTTCAAATGCTTTTAAAAAAGCCGCTACCACATAAGGGTCAAACTGCGCCGACGCGTTTCTTTGTATTTCGTCTCTTGCCGTCAAAAACGGGAGGCCTTTCCTATAAGGCCTGTCGCTTGTCATGGCATCATAAGTGTCGGCAACGGAAATAATCCTTGCCATCAGAGGTATCTCATCCGACTTAAGCCCTTCGGGGTAGCCTTTGCCGTCATATCTTTCATGATGATATTTGATGCCTCCGATAAGGTTTCTTAGCCCGGCAATATGAGATACAATTTCCGCCCCCAATACGGGGTGTTTCTCTATCTCTTTTCTCTCTTCGGGCGTAAGCTGCGCCGGTTTATGCAATATATCATCGGGTACGCCTATCTTTCCTATATCATGCAAGACCCCTGTTATTTGCAGCCTATGCCTGAAGAAAGCATCTTTATCTATCTCATCCATAGCTCCCATAAAATCAAGTATCACCAGGCTTATATTTGTGACCCTTTGCGAATGGCCGTGGGTATAAGGATCTCTGGCATCTATTGCCGCGGCAAACGCCACGGATGAATGCATAAACAGCCTGTGCTCTCTCTTGTAAAGGTTCTCAAGCTCAAAAGCCCTTCTGTCTATCTCAAAATAGAGTTGTGAATTTTTGAGAGCAATGGCCGCTTCATTGGATAGAGCGCTGAATAAATCTATATCATCCTGGGAAAAAAAATCTCCGTTTTTTTTCTCTCCAAGTATAAGCACGCCTAAAAGCTCGTTTCTAAAAAAACAAGGCACGCTCAAGGCCGCGCGTTGATTAAGCATAGTGTCCCTTATCTGGGCCAGATCGGACTTAAGCACGCCGGGCATGTATTTCTGGTTAAAATTGTTTATCCATTTCTGAACATCATCAAGGCCAAGCGGTTTTTTCTTCTCGCAAAGCCATGTTATCAGAGCGTTTTCGGGCTTTAAGCTTGCCGGAGAGCTCCCCATATCCCCTCTTGAAGCCTTCAGAACGTACGAAGCGGATCCGCTTTCAAAGAGAAAAACAGCAGTATTAACAAGCTTGAGCTTAGCTGATATTATATGCACTATCAGGCTCAACAATTTCTTTGGGTCACGGATCTTAGACATGCCTTCAGCGGCGTCCTGAAGGGTCTTTTGATATTCATACTTTCTGCGAAATAATATCCTACCGGCAACATTGTATATAATTTTTTCAATTGGGCGGATAACAAACGTGACAAGTAAGAGTGATAATGCCGGGACGATCCAACGGTTATCGCCTATATAAGGCTTGAGGAATTGTTCGCCCGCTATAATCGCCAGCATAAACAGGCCTATTGAAAAACCGAATATACCCGCGAATATTGCCGTCTCGCGGATTATGATTTCAATGTCCAAAAATCTATGCTTAACAATAACATAAGCAGCCATAAGCGTAAAAAGTGGCAATAAAAAAATACCATTAATCATGACTGGCAAATCAAACATTGGTAAAAAAGTATCTGACCCCCCTATAAACGCTACGATAGAAGCAACTATTACATACTTGAACTGCATTTTTCGTAAAGCAGAAAAACTCTTATAATGTTTCATAATAAGAATAATTGAATATATAATAAAACCAGTTAAATACAATATATATAAAAAATACACAGATCCAGCAGTAGCATAATAATTAAAACTATATTTTGGAACAACATCAGAAATTAATAAACGTGTCCCATAATTAAACAAAATAAAACAAGTTGAAATAATATACATGGAAATAAGTAAACTTTTTTTATAGTCAACAATATGCAACAAAGAACAAATAAAATTAAAATAAAGTGGGGGGATTAAAAAAACTCCTATATGTAAAAATCTTACCCAAAAAAAAGCTTCGCAGCTGTTAGTCGAATTAACCATATTAGCTAATCCAAGACACCATATTGCGACAGCAAATGAAACACCTGAATATGTCCTATTCTGCAGGCATCTTCTGTCTTTTAATAGAACAAATGTGCCGATAATGATATTAATCAATGACGCTGTAATAGCTGATATTGCAAAATATGGCATAATTTTAAAATTGAGTTTTAACAAACCATTTAGATAAAGCAATTAGCGTTATTATTGGTGGCAGGCCTAACGCTTCTGGTAATACACTAGCATCACATACATATAACCCTTTCACCCCTGTTTGCAAATTACAATCAACAACTTCCCCAATAGCAGAAGTACCGCCAGGATGCGCGCCTCGCAATATAGTTGTATTAATCGTCCTTTTATCAATAGGCATATGGTTTAAAATATCCTTAGCAATTTCTACACCCTTACTAATTTTTTTTGAATCATCGGCAGTAACTATTTTTTGGATTCGCCCATCCGATGAAACCGATCCAATCATATCATCCTTAATCTTAACTTCTATGCCAACAACATTTTTATACTTCAATAAATAAAATGGCAAAAACTTATTAAAAATGATAAGAAATAAAATAATAGGATCCATAAATGGAGATATTATAAAACCATCATTTTTAAAAAATTCCATATCAACTAAAGACATACTTAAATCACGAAACATTCCATCTTTCAATGACACAGCATATGTTACATTGAACAAATCACAAAACAATTTCTTACCAGCAGATAAGCCAGACTTTTGTAGTATCACGGGTGAATTAAGCCCTCCTGCCGCAAGCACGATTTTATCAGCATAAATAGTTACCTGTTTTTTTCCCTGTTTAGCTAAAACACCAATGGCTTTATTATTTTTTATAATAACCTTTTCTACAACGGCGTGCTCAACAAGAGCACCTTTCCCAATAGCAAAATCAACATAATCAACAGCAGTCCATCTAGCATTATTTGGACACCCTAGCACGCATTTGCCACACAGAGAACACATCCCTTTTTTCATAAATTTCGGCATATAATCAATCTTATAACCCAAATTAATAGCTGCATCATAAAAATCTTTGGTACCTTTCTGGCCAATTAATTTTTTATCTACAGGCATTACCGATAATTCCTCTTCAGTCTCCGCAAGCTCGCGACGTAAATCTATACCAAACCGTAAAAATATATCTAGTGAACCTCTAACAGCATTTCCACAACTAAAAACTGTGCTACCACCAAGATTTTTTGTATAATGGAACATCACACCGCTCTTAGACCTAACGAGCAAAGGAGAACCTTCGTAGTACGCGCTGGCCCTAATCTCGTTGCCAAGATAACCTGCAAATTTACCTTTTTCAATTATAATAATTTTTCTACCGCGACCGGCCAGTTCCTTAGCAATAGTTGAGCCGGCTGCTCCAGAACCAACAATTATAACTTCAGCACTAGATTTAATCACGTCTTATTTTCCCTTTTTTAACCTAGCATTGATATGTGCCGAAGCAAAATTTCCAGTCGCAATTGCTGAAACAATAGAAATCTCTCCTGCAACTAAAGTAGCTGATATAATCTCAGCCAAACGATTAGTTTTTCCGTTACCAAAACAATCCATAATTTGCAAACATTCTTTTTGTGTGCCTAAATCGGTAGCACCACCTACAGTACCTATAGGTAATGACGATATGCGCCCAGAAATATACAAATCTCCATTATCTTCAATTTCAATAGTTCCAATGCCTAAGCAAGCATTAACAACACTGGCAATGTCTTGTCCGCAAGCTAAAAAAATAGCAGATAGACCATTAGCAAAATGAGCGTTCAAACCCATCAATCCAGATTGAATACCGCAGATAACACTTGTAATCCAAAAATCATAAAGTTCTTTTGCGGATGTCTGTAGATAACCTTCTATAATTTGTTTTGCTATAGTAGCTTCGACAACAACTGTTTTTCCATAACCTTCAATAAAATTCAAATATGACGGTTTCTTGTCGGCTGAATAATTTGAACGTAAATAATACTTTCTGACTTGTATATTTTTAGAAATATAGCGGCACAACTTATCCGCTGCTATAACAATCATATTCAACCCCATAGCATCCTGCGTTGAAAAATATAACGTTAATATAACCTTTCTTCCTAATATTACAGGTTTTATACGTAATAACTTGCCATGGGTAGTAACACTTTCCGCTTCTTTTTTAAGCAGTTCAAAATTCTCAATTGACCAATTATAGAAATTTTTTGCTTCTTTCAGATTCGAAAAGCAGAAAACTGGTGAAATGTGAATTTCATCTTTAATGATCTTTGTATTGACTCCACCTGATGCAGTAAGAACCTTCATACCTCTATCATAAGAACGTATTAGAGTTGATTGTGTAGTTGCAAATGGAACATAGAATTTACCATTAGCAAAATCTCCATTTATTTGTATCGGACCCGCTACTCCTAAAGGAACATTGCATACACCTATCATGTTTTCAATATAATTGCTAACATGTGATAAATCAAAATGTGTTTTTGTAATCTCTGATAAAACCATATTTGTATTTTTCTGTAGCTGGTCACGTCTTACTTGAATTTTTTTCAATTCAGAAAAATTACTCAACATATTATCATTACAACTTTTTTTATTATTATCTATTGCAGCGTTCATTGGTACCTCCAATATAAATTAAAAACAAAATACCAGGGCCTCACCCTGGCATCTTATGGTTGCCTCACATTGACTAATAATATTCTATACCCCTCAACCATTTAAAATCTTATCCAACGTTTCTACAAGACTATTAAAAGTATCTACTTTAAGTATATCTTCTTGAGCTATGGTGACTCCGAATTTTTCTTGGATTAAAAACATAGTCTCGGCTACAGCAAAAGAATCCATTCCAAGATCTTCCAACAATTTTGTTGTAAAATCAATCGCTTCTTTTTCTACATTTACTATATCTGCAATAATTTTTTTTAATTCTTCGGCTATTTCGCATTTTGAAAATTTCTTACTATTATCCATTAAAAATAGTGTCCTTTCTCTTATACTTTTGAAAAAAGCAGGCACGCGTTATTGTTGCCAAACCCAAATGAATTTGAAAGAGCAATGCTTACATCGTGCTTAAAATGTTTCTTCGTAACATGATTAAGCTTGCAATCCTCGTCGGGTGTTTCAAGATTCACCGTAGGGTGTATTTTACCAGACGATATCGTCAACGCGCACACGGCCGCTTCAATAGCCCCTGCCGCCCCTAAGGTATGGCCTATCATGGATTTGGTAGAACTTACCGGTATGCGCTGGGCATGTTCTCCAAAGATCTTGGCTATCGCTTTGGCTTCCGCCTTGTCATTGGCAATAGTAGCCGTGCCGTGGGCGTTTATATAATCAACGTCTTTTGGCATAACAAGCGACTCATTTAAGCATATTCTCATGGCCCTTGCTATATCGCTGGCATCAGGACGCGGCATAACAATATGATAGGCGCCTGACGTCATGGAATAACCTTTGATCTCGGCATATATATCGGCCTTTCGTGCGAGCGCATGGTCTAAAGATTCAAGTATCAGGACAGCGGCCCCTTCTCCCATGACAAAACCGTCTCTGTCTTTATCAAAAGGCCTTGAGGCGGATTCCGGGCTGTCATTTCTTCTGCTCATAACGCTTAATTTATCAAAACCTAAAAAATTATATCTCATCACAGGCGAATCCGCTCCTCCTGAAATCATAATCTTGGCTCTGCCCTGACGGATAATATCAAACGCCTGGCCTATGCTATGCGTGCCTGACGAACATGCTGTGCAAACAGTAAGATTCGGGCCCTGGGCATTATGAACAATGGCAATCTGGTTTGCCACAGAGTTAGGCATAATCTTAGGGATAGAAACAGGATTGACCGCGCCATTTCCGTCTTTTATGATATTAACAATCTGCGTTTCCGCGAACACCATGCCCCCCAGCCCTGTGCCTATGCAAACACCTGTGTATTTTGGGTCCGGATTGCTTAAACGGCTGTCTTCCATGGCCATAGAAGCGGCGGCAATGGCGAACTGCGCGAATTTATCGGAGCGCCTTGCGATTATTTTATCCATATATCGGGCAGGGTCAAAACTATCTATCGTGGAGGCTATCTTGCAGTTATATTCGCTGACATCAAAAGCGGTTATTTTTTTAACATTGGATTTTCCGGACAAGCAATTTTCCCAAAAAATATCCTTGCCTATGCCAATTGGGGTAACTAATCCGATTCCGGTAATTACAACCCTCTTATCATCCAAAGCCTATTCCCCTTTTTGCACCATCCCGTCGGCGATGTGTATCACCTTATCACCGTATTTGAGCTGGCGGTCATCGTGAGTAACAAGAAATACGGTAGCAGAACTTTCTTTGTTTATCTTTGCCAAAAGGTCAAGTATCACCCTCCCGTTATCAGCGTCAAGGCTGGCGGTAGGCTCATCGCAGAGAAGTATGGCGGGGCTGTTAATGAGGCTTCTGGCAACCGCTACCCTCTGTTTTTCGCCTTCTGAAAGATAGGCGGGCCTGTGCCTCATCCTTTCCTTCAATCCGACAAGTTCAAGCATGCTCTTTGCCTTTGCCAAAAGCTGGGATGAATACCCTTCCTTGGCAATAGCGGGCAAAAATACATTTTCAAGCGCCGTGAGTTCATCAAGGAGATAATATTTCTGAAAAATAAAGCCTATATTATTCAGCCTGAATTCCGCCCGCCGGATACGATTAAGCGAAACGGTGTCGTGGCCGTCCAGCACAATCGTGCCGCAGGTAGGCACATCTATAAGGCCTAACAAGTTTAAAAGCGTGGTTTTGCCGCTGCCCGAGGGGCCGAATAATATTGAAAACTCGCCGCTTTTTATCTCAAGATTAACGTCTTTTAACGCCTGGACAACGGTATTACCGAGATGATAGTCTTTCTTCAGATTCTTTATGCTTATTATAACCTTGTTTTTGGAATTGGGCCCTTTTTTAACCATTAATCGCCTCTTATTACTTTTATTATATTTTCTTTACCGCTTTTTACCGCGTAATAAACGCTGGCCATAAAAGACACAACTAAAAAAAGCGCGGTAGCATAAATATAGCTGTTTATCTCAAACATAGGATACAGATCTCCAAAAGGCATTATTATGGGATGCGCCTTAAGATACGTTTGCAGTAAATAATAAAGGGCCGTCCCCGTGACAACTCCTATCACAGCGAAAAGAACGCCTTCTATAATAAAGAACGTTAAAAATATCCTTCCCTTTATGCCTATGGCCCGGAGTATGCCTGTTGTCCTTCGTTTTTTTTGCGTATTATAGAAAACTATAAACGCGACTAATATAGCCGCGCAAATGATACTCACGCCAAAGGTTATAATGCTTATAAGGTTAAAGCCGTAGACAAGGTCGTCAGTTCCGTAGTCATCACGGTCTTTCCAGTGTTTTAACTCCACGTCAAGATTATAAGGCTTATACTGTTTGACCCCTGCTTCGTCAATTTTCATATCATCTTTGAGCCGTATGAACACGCTTGATGAACGGTTTTGAAGCGTAGTAACGTTTCTTAAAGTCTGCAAGGGTATGAAAATGCTGTTATTGGCTATATAATCTCTGAAATCGGCAACTCCTGTTATCTTCACGTACTTATCTTTATAGACCTCTTTATTGAATTTATCTATATTATATTCCTTGATAAATATACCTTTGGCGGAATCTCCAAGCGTTATTTCTTCAGTAACGGGTATTTTTAATTTGAAACGCCTTTTCAGTATCTTACCCAATATTATCTCTTCTGAATCAGGGCCTGAAAAATAACTGCCTTCAACGATATGTTTTTGTAAATCCATGACCTGCTCGCCGAATTCAAGCCCCCAGGCCATGGTAACTATCCTGGAACCCTTATATTCCAAAACACAAGGCATCTCAAGCACAGGGCTCATCTCGCCTATCGTAGTATTTAAGCCTATTGAAGACAGGACCCTCTGCGTGTCAAATATATAGGATTGCCCTCTCAAGGGCGTGGCATACATATTACCGCTAACCTTCGGTATAAGGCTTCCTATGCTCTTTTCAAAGCCATAGAGCATAAACCTTGAAAATAATACATTGGCAAATAAGAAACCCAGCGCCGCTGATACAAATACAAGCGAGCCAAGATTATTGAGCATGTCTTTGGCCGCGAGAAATATACTTAATTTTAAATTACGCAATGTCATGCGGTCTCCAGCGTTATAATGTTATATTTTATCATTATTAATAAATATGATAAAGAGTAATTGTTGTTTTTTTAAAAAAAGTTAATAAACCGCGCGAAATCTTAAAACTTAAAAAAGTTGATAATATTGGGCAGGCAACGATAAAATGGGAGTTATTATAATACGTTTACAGGGCGGAGGCCTTCCTATATAAACCTTTACGAATAATATAATCCTCCACAAGCCTTGGAACAAGGCCTGTGACAGGCTTGTTTTCTTGAAGCAGGCCGCGAACCATAGTTGATGACACATCCAATGTTTTAGCATCCAACATCTTAAACCCCGCCCCTTTTGCTTCAAGCCCGAATCCGCTCCTGCTAAGAATAATAAAATCACAAAGCGCGAATAGTTTTTTAGATTCCTTCCAGGATGTAACATTATTGATAATGTCAGCTCCGGCTAAAAAATATAGCCTGGTTTTTTTAGGCAATATTTTCCTGAAATGCCTGACTGTATCAACTGAATACGCTTTGCCTTTCTTGCCAAGCTCGTAACGAGAAATCTTGAATCCGCTTTTGCCGACGATGGCAAGTTTTATCATATGGAATCTCTTTGCGGAATCTATTATACCTGCAGAGGCCTTGTGGGGCGGGACACGCGCGGGAACGAAGATCACCTTATCCAGTTTCAGTATCTTTTTTGCCTGTTGGGCCAAAAGAATATGGCCTTTATGCACAGGGTTGAATGTGCCTCCGAATATTCCTACGCGCATTATCGGCTATTTCCTTATCTGGCCGTCGCCTATTATAATGTATTTATATATGGTCAGTTCCTGCAATGCCATCGGGCCGCGGGCGTGTATCCTATCAGTGCTGATACCGATCTCGGAGCCAAACCCGAACTGGAAGCCGTCCGTAAAACGCGTGGACGCGTTTGAATAAACGCAGGCGGAATCAACATGTTTCAGGAATTCAAGCGATACCGCGTAATTACTGGTGACAATCGCGTCAGAATGGCCGGAACCGTATTTGGCAATATGGGCCATGGCCTGCCGGGCGCTGTCAACTATTCTTACGGCAAGGACAAGCCCAAGATATTCTTTATACCAATCAGCTTCTGATGCCTTTTTTATGCGCGGGGAATATCCCATGGCCCTAAGGCATCCTCTGATCTCAACGCCTTGTTTGAGCAAGGCTTCAACAGCCCTGGGCATAAACTTGCCCGCTATGTCCTTATGAACAAGCATTGTCTCCATGGCATTACAAACACCAGGACGTTGGGTTTTAGCGTTTAAGCATATTTTAAGCGCTTTTTTTATATCAGCATCTTTATCAACATACACATGGCAGACACCTTTATAATGCTTGATAACGGGGATACGCGATATTTCGGCTATTGCTTTTATAAGGCCCTCTCCTCCCCGCGGAATTACAAGGTCAATATATTTATCTTGTTTAAGCAGTAATGGCACGGCCTTTCTGTCCGTAGATTCTATCAGACTGATACAGCCCGCGGGCAAACCTGCTTTTATAACAGCTTTCTTAAGCACCTCGCATATAGCCATGTTTGAACGGATAGATTCCTTGCCGCCTTTTAATATTACGGAATTACCGCTTTTAAGGCACAGGCTGGCGCAGTCCGAAGTTACATTAGGCCTTGACTCATATACAATAGCTATCACACCTATTGGGATTCTCATCTTCCCGATGATAAGCCTGCTGGGAGTTTTCCACATCCTGTCAATAGACCCGCAGGGGTCGGACAGCCTGGCAACCGCCCTTATAGATACCGCCATATCATTAAGCCGGCGGGCGTCTAACATAAGCCTGTCTATCATTGCCTTTGAGAGGCCTTCTCTTCTCGCGGCCGAAACATCTTTCCTGTTTTCCGACAGGATAAAATCACGCTCCTTGCCAAGGCCGTCCGCCATGCGCATAAGGGCTTTATTTTTATCGGCTGACGAGGCATTGGCAAGCTCTTTTGATGCTATTCTCGCGTTTTGGGTTTTTTCTATAATATCGCGGGCTGTATCCATATCATACTCTCTTAAGTTTTCAATGGGACAAAAACCGTGCCGCTAATCCTATTATTGGCAATGCCGATAAGCACATCCCTGGCCCTGCCATTAGCGATTACGGTTGTTATGCCTGAAGATACCGCTATATTCGCGGCCTGGATCTTACTTGCCATACCGCCCCTGCCCAGACAGCTGACAGAAGGCTGGGCCATTCTTTCAATTCTTTTATCTATCCTTTTAACAATACGTATCAGCTTATGACTGCCGGATTCATATAAACCATCCACATTGGTAAGCATTATAAGCGCGTAAGCTGATATTGCTTTTGCCACAAAAGCCGAAAGCCTGTCATTATCGCCAAATTTAATCTCCTCAACCGCTATCGTATCATTTTCATTTATGACAGGTACCGCGTTATAATCATCCAACAGGCTCATTATGGTCTTCTTCGCGTTTGAAATCCGCTTAACACTTGAAAAATCTTCACGCGTAAGGAGTATCTGCGCGGCGTGCTTTTTATGAAAACGAAAATTCTCCTCATAAAGCTTCATAAGCTTGCCCTGGCCAATGGCCGCGCAGGCCTGAAGCTTGTTTAAATCCTGGGGCCGCTTGTCAAGGCCAAGGGCCTCCATGCCGGCACCTATAGCCCCTGACGAAACTATTATTACCCGAAAACCCATATCTTTGAGAACGCATGTCTGACGGGCAAGCTCCCTAATAAAAGCGGAGTCAAGCTTGCCCGGCCTCGCGCGCCTGTTTAGTAACTGTCTTCCCAGGACAGCGGTTCCAACCTTTACGACAATAATATTTCTCTTCATATCGCGCCTTCGGTATATGCCTGTTTCGCCATGCCAATATCCGTTTCAAGGCTATCAGCAATCCGTAATTGTCTGATTATAACCTTTATCAGCCTATCAATGCCGGTTGATTCCTTTGCGGATATAGGAATAATATTTTTGCCAATGGACTTTTTGACAGAATTAAAATTATGCTTCGCCTGGCAGGTATCCATTTTATTCCCAACTATAATCTGGGTTTTTGAAGCAAGATTTTGGCTGTAAAGCCTGAGTTCTTTATTGATATTGTTATAATCAGCCACAACCTCTTCAGGGGCCGGCTTTGAAAAGTCAACCAGGTGCACAAAAAGTTTAGTCCTTTCGGCATGACGCAGAAATTTGTCCCCGAGCCCGCGGCCTTTATGAGAATCTTCTATAAGTCCCGGTATCTCCGCGATCTTGAAGGCCTTGCCGTCATCGTATCGGACAACACCAAGAACAGGGTTCTTTGTCGTAAAAGCAAAGGCCGCTATCTTAGGATGCGCGTTTGACATCTTTGACATAAGGGTTGATTTGCCTGCGTTTGGAAGGCCCACTATGCCGATATCCGCTATAAGCTTAAGCTCCAGGAAAAGTTTTTTTTCCTCGCCCTTTTCTCCGGGTATCGCATTTTTATGGCTCCTATTGCCCTTCCCGCCGCGGCCGCCTTTGGCAACAATTATCTCATCGCCTTTTTTCAGCATATCCCTTATAAGGCAGTTCTTTCCCGCGTCATAGACCAATGTGCCTTCAGGTACATCTATTACCAGCCTTGGGCCGTTTTTACCGTGTTGTTGCTGGGGGCCGCCCCGGAGGCCGTCTTTGGCCTGAAAAAGCTGACGGTACCTAAAATCAATAAGGGTGTGCACATTAGTGCTCACCCTTAATACAATATCCCCGCCGTCTCCGCCATCACCGCCGTCAGGAAAGCCCTTCATATTAAACTTATCCCGATAGAAAGTGTCTACACCGCGTCCGCCTGAACCGGCTTTGACCGTTATATTAGCAGTGTCTATAAACATAGCAAACCGCCTTAAGCGGCAGTAATGTCTACTTTCCTGCCTCTAAAACTCACCTTGCCGTCAATCTTGGCAAAAAGCGTGTCGTCCTTGCCAATACCTGTATTGAGCCCAGGCAGGAACCTTGTGCCGCGCTGGCGTACAATTATAGAGCCTGCGCTGACAAGCTGTCCGCCGTATCTCTTTATGCCAAGGCGTTGAGACGCGCTGTCTCTGCCGTTCCTTGAACTACCTTGCGATTTTGTATGTGCCATTGTTTCACCTCTTATACACCGGCTATGCCGTTTTGATCTCCTTGACCTTAACGCGAGTTAAAAGGTCTCTGTGGCCTACCTTTCTGTGGTAGCTTTTCCTTCTTTTGTATTTGTATGCTATCTTCTTTTCTCCCTTTATATCTCCGATAATATCACATACGACCTTGGCGCCTTTGATATAAGGAGAACCCACTTCAATATCATTGCCTGATATTACCATAAGTACCTTGTCAAGGATAACTTCTTTTTTATTCTGTGTACGCGGGATATCCAGAATATCGCCCGCGCTGACCTTCTCCTGGCCAGGGCCTATCTCTACTATCGCTAACATTACAATACTCCTCCGCTTTATTTTTTGTAAATCAGATTAGTGAGTATAACATATAATATTATAAATGGCAAGCAAAATTAACCCTTCGGCTATGCCCCCCGCGCTCTCCCTGGCCTGATACTGGAATGGTGTCAGGATGCCCATGGCCCGGTTTACACCGCACGTGAAAACAATGTATCGTTACCTGATATTTATTTCTTCAATATGCAAAGCTTCATCAGAGACTACCGATACGCGCCTTCTGAAAAGGCGTTTTAAGTTGTCTATGGCCGGCGCGTCCTGGTTTACAAGCCTGCGGGCAATATTCGGATGAACGCATATCTCTATGTCTTTTTTTCTGCTGTTGGTTTTGATAAAACTCTTCAATTTTCTAAGCACCAGCGTGGCCATCGCCTCATCGGATTTTACCATGCCCTTTCCCCGGCAATAAGGGCAATTTTCATAAGAGACGCTTTCTAAGCTTTTCCTGACTCTTTGACGCGTCATTTCAACAACGTTTAATTCCGAAAAGGATATAATATTAGTCCTTGCTTTGTCTTTTTTTAGCGCGTCCTGCAGTATAGAAAGGATCTCTTTGCGTTGGGCGGCTGACTCCATATCAATAAAATCTATTATAACAATACCTCCTATGTCCCTTAAGCGCAATTGGCGCGCAACTTCGTCGGCAGCCTCGCGGTTAACTTTAAATATGGTATCACCCAAATTTTTTTTACCTGTAAAGCGGCCGCTGTTTACATCTATGGCTATCATGCCTTCGGTCTGTTCAATCGTGATATAGCCGCCGCATTTTAAAAATATCTTCCTTTCAAAGAGCCTGTCAATTTCGGACTCAATATTGAATTTTTCAAAGAGCGGCAAATTGGCGTTATGAAAACCAACCCTGTTCCGGTATTTAGGGGCTATGCGCTGGGTAAAAGCCTTTAAGCGCTTAAACTCCTGCTTCTCATCAACTATCACTGATGCTGTATCCTTATTCAGAAAATCCCTTATCATCTTAAGGCCGATATCATACTCTTCAAACAAGAGCGCCGGGGCCTTCTGTTCTTTAAAGGCCTTGTTTATCTTATGATACGTATCAAGCAGATAATTAATGTCACGCAGGATATCTCTTTTGTCACAGCCTTCCGCCGCTGTCCTTGCCACAAGTCCTATGCCTTCGGGAAGTTTTATCTCATTAAGTATGGATTTTATCCTCAACCGTTCCTTGTCGTCTTTGATTCTGCGAGAGACGCCGTTACGGCCTAACGCGGGCATTAATACAAGATATCTGCCCGGCAGAGAAAGATGCGTCGTAAGCCTTGCCCCTTTCGTGCCCAATGATTCTTTTTCCGCCTGGACAATGACCTCCTGGCCCTTTTGAACTATATCGCTGATACGCGTGCTGTGCTTATGCCGATTGTTCTTTTTCTTTGGCATAGGCTCGGCATCGTCCTCATCAATATCCTGCGGTATGATATCATCAACATATAAAAACCCATTTTTCCCCAGGCCAAAATCCACAAACGCCGCGCCCATACCGTTTAATACGGATGTAACTATACCCTTATAAATATTACCCACTATCCGTTTTTCAGAAACGCGTTCAACGAAATACCATTCAAGCTTTTTATCCCTTAATATGGCTACACGCCTTTCCCCTGCCTCAATGTTTATCAATATATCCTGTTGCATATTCTTATCTTTCCCTTTCTAAAAAATAGTTTAAAAAATAAATACCGCCTATATAAAAAATTAAAAACATTCTGGAAAGAGCGCGGGAGGCGGCAAATCTCATCGCCAGCCCGGACACTTGATTCCGGAAATCAACTTAACCGTATGCCGTCAGGAAGCAGGCTGTTCATCCTGGCAATAAATACGTCCCTGTTAACACATTCCGCTAAGACAAACTCCGCCTCTTGATCGTGGGCTTCAATTCCAAGCTTCAGGGCGTTCTTTAGCCTGATAATGGGCCTTGGATTAAAACCTTTGGTAAGATACAGCTTAAACCCCGCCCTCCTTAAAGCCCTGTGGAATAACCTCATCAGGTCTAGATGGGAGATATAACGCATAAAAGCTGTTTTACTAAATAGCACAACTACGGTATTTTTTACTTCATCCATCACGGTAATTGTTCCACCTTATTTACAGACATTTTGATTTCTGTCCGCGATACTGTCTTTTCTCAAGAAGCGCAGTATATCGTTTGAGAGATAAAATGATACTTAAGCTTCAAAACTGGTGCGATATTCCAATGCTCTCTATTCAAGGCGCTGTTTTTATCTCTAAAATTCTTATTACGCCATCAGGGTATGCTGCCACGCTTGGATCGGGTAAAGCGCGGCGCTTAAAACTCAAAAAAGTCTCTAATGTTGTATATGGGCAGTTCGCCTACTATTTAATAATCTCACCTTGGCCTTTTTTAAGCCAATCGGACTGCTGCCTGGCCCTTAGCAGGCCTGTCTCATCAAGGACAAAAGACCTGCCGCCCGTAACCCTTGGCATGACAGGCCTTGCCTGGATAGTATAAGCATAAGCCGTAACATCGGCTAAACGAAAATTATATCCCTGTTTTGTCCCGCTACCAAGCGCGGTACCAATATAGGGTGGATTGGCTGTTGACAAAACGTTTAGATTAACGGCATTTGTATATAGCCGGGGTGTCTGCCCGGCGCGAAAACTCTCCATGGCTGAACGTATCAGCGCTAATGACGCTATGGCATTTTTTTCATTAATACTCTGCTTTGACTTCATAATACCCAAAAGAACTGCGGCTGACAACAGGGCCGCAATACCGGCAATTACCATAATTTTAACAAACCTAAAACCTTTTTTACCGGATACTGCCATGGCTTACCTCCCTAATACGGGCTAAGGTATTATCTACGCGGATTTTTATTTAAAGCATAACATAGAGAAATTCTTGTGTCAATATAAACAACAAGGTATAGAAATTTCAGCCCGTGTCAGCAGGAATTCAAGGCTTTGGAAAATAGCAGGCCCTCCTGCAGTGTTCAATGGGCACTGTCCGCGGCAGGCCAAAAGCGATATTTCGCCTGAACGTTCAGTGCCCGGTTACAATGTGAGACCACGGCAGTGCTTCATCATTATCTTTTCGCCCAAGATAGCGTTTCTTATCAATGCCGCATATCTCAAATGCCTTATCCCATATAGCGGGATTAAAGGTTTCAGACCACGCGTCAAACCGTGCCCCCTGTTCCCAGGCAGACCGGATAATCCGCCCAAGGCCCTTATCACCCCTTGAAAATACCGCTTCTAAAACGCTGGTATTAACATCGGAAAATTTAAGCTTAAGGCACTTTGTCTTTTTGGAAGCGGACAGAAGCATGGCCTGCTTTCTCAATAATTCAGACGGATCGGCCATCGCCTGCCTCTGGAAAAAGGTATGGGGTTTCGGTATAAACGATGAAACGCTTACCACGATATCAACAGGCCTTGGCGAGACTTCCCTTCTTAGAGAATCAATTGCCCTTGCAAAATCAATGATGCCCCGCACGTCTTCATCCGTCTCATCAGGAAGGCCGATCATGAAATAGAGCTTGACTCTGCGCCAGCCTCTGGAAAATGCCTGCTTCAAAACGGCAAAGAGCTTTTCTTTTTCTATATTCTTATTTATCTTTTTAAGCATCCTGTCGGTAGCCGCTTCCGGCGCGAAAGTAAGCCCGCTTTTTTTTACGGCGCTAACAAGAGACGGTATATTTAACGTGGATTCCTCTATCCTAAGGGATGGCAAAGAGATGCCCACGCCCAACGGCAAAAACATGCTTGTAAGTTCGGTTATAAGGCCTTCAATACCCGGATAGCTCGCGCTTGAAAGTGATAAAAGCGAGACTTCGTCAAGACCTGTATTCCTGTACGACTCTTTGGCAAGGTCGCGTATCTGGCCCTTGTCACGGAGCCTCACGGGCCCATAAACCGACCTCGCCTGGCAGAAATAACAATTATTGGGGCATCCTCTCATAATCTCAACCGTTATCCTGTCGTGAACAGGTTCTATGTAAGCGACTATTGGTTTTGTAGGAAAATCCGCTTTTTCCAATGTTCGCGTGACTCTCTTTACCACCTTGGCTGCGGGTGAACGGACAGCCGGAACATATACGCCTTCTATTTGTGACAAATGGCGCAGTATAAGGCTCTTATCGGAATTATATTTATCATAAGCATTCGCTATTTCAACCGCGGCGTCTTCACCGTCTCCGATAACAAAAATATCCACGAATTCAGACAGAGGTTCGGGATTTACGACACAAGAGCCCCCCGCAATTATAAGCGGGTAAGCGCCGTTTTTTCTTTGAGCGGATAAAAAAGGTATGCCGGACAGATCAAGCATGGTAAGCATATTAGTGTAAGATAATTCATATGAAAAAGAAAAACCCAGGATGTCAAAATACTTCAGAGGCATTTTATTCTCCAGCGAGAATAACGGGATACTGTTATCCCTCAAGACTTTTTCCATGTCAATCCAGGGAGTAAAACAACGTTCGCACAATATACTCTCTTGCCTGTTTAGAATATGATAAAGGATCTTTATACCGAGATTACTCATCCCTATTTCATACAAGTCAGGAAAACACAGGCAGAACCTCACCCTTGCCTTATCCCAATCCTTTGTTATGGAATTAATTTCACAACCTATATAACGGGCAGGCTTTCTGACGCTTAGCAATAATTCTTCCGGAATCCGGACCTCATTTATGTTTGCCATGTCAAAATTATGTTAATACCCTTTCCCTCTAATAAACATCTCCGCGTTAAAACATCTTATGCTTCATATTAATACTTACTGCCAGGCCAACCATAATCATGGTCGTAAGCAGATTTGAGCCGCCGTAGCTGATAAAAGGCAGAGGCAGGCCCACAACGGGCATAAGCCCTATGGTCATTGCTATATTAATAAATACCTGCATCCATATCAGGACAGCGATGCCCGATAAAAGCGTTTTAGCCCTGATATCGTTAGCGGCATCGGCAATAGAAAGAAACCTGCTTATTAAAAACAAAAAAAGGCTTAATAAGATCGCGGCCCCTAAAAAACCCCATTCTTCGCCTATAACTGAAAATATAAAATCCGTGTGCCTTTCAGGAAGAAAATTCAACTGGTTCTGGGTGCCTGACAGCCACCCCTTACCGAACAAGCCTCCTGAACCAACGGCTATGCGTGATTGTATAATAGTATAACCGGCCCCGAGAGGATCAATGTTCGGGTTCATGAATACAAGCAGACGCTTTTTTTGATAAAGCTTAAGCATACTCCACAAGACGGGCGAACCTGCGGCTGCCAGGAATACAATCATCATAAGGTGTTTTATTCTCACTCCGGCTACCAGCAGGATGGTAAAAAATACGGGCAAAAAGATAAGCGCGGTTCCCAGGTCAGGCTGTTTCATTATCAACCCCATAGGAAGCAGGCAAAGAATCACAGCGCCCAATATTGTCTTAGGGTCTGTAATGTTTTCATTATTGTCCGAAACGTATTTGGTCAGGGCAAGCAAAAAACTTATCTTGCAAAATTCGGAAGGCTGAAGGCTGAATACGCCCAGCCCTATCCATCTCCTGGCTCCGTAACGAACGTCTCCAAGAACAAAAACAGACACAAGCATTAAAAGGTTGGCGGCAAAAATAATATAACCAAAGTCAATACAGCGCTCGTAACCAAACTTCACGCATAATAACAAGGCAATAACGGCAATCCCCATCCACATCAACTGCTGTGTTGAATAATCCCTGACCGCGGCGCCTTCGGGTCCATATGAGGCGCTATACAATGCCAGGAAAGCGATAAAAAGTATCACGCCTATTATTAACAAGAAACTGTCCGCTTTTTTAAAAATATTATCCATTTTTCAAACCCTTTCAGGGGCCGATTATCCCGTTTTCTTTTATATATGTGGTTATAAGCCTGGCTATAGAGGCGGCGTCTTCTCCGCCTTTGCCTCCATGCTCAACACAAACAACCATGCTTACTATGGGCTCTTCCGACGGGCAATAACCGACAAACCACGCGTGGCAGGGCCTCAAAGGCCCGGACTGGGCTGTCCCGGTTTTACCCGAGACAGCCATTGCCTCTACCGCGGCATTCTGGCCTGTTCCTGTCCGGTCGTTTATGCATTTATAAAGCCCGCGCCTGATCATCTGCAAGGACTCCGGCTTAAATATAGTATTATGCTCTTTTCTGCGCGTAACCTTGATCCCGCCTATGCTGTCCACAATAAAAGGCTGGTGGTAAAAACCGTTATTGGCGACTATTGTTATGGCCTTCAACATCTGTATGGGTGTCACTTCAAGATAGCCCTGGCCTATAGAATAATTAATCGTGTCTCCTTCATACCATGGCGCCTTGACATGCAGGCGTTTCCATAAAGCATTCGGCAAAGTGCCTTTTGCTTCCTGCGGCAGGTCTATACCGGTCAGACTGCCGAGCCCAAAATATAAACCGTATTTATATATCTGTTCCACGCCAAGCGCTTTGCCAAGATTATAAAAAAATACATTGCAGGAATGTGACAAGGCCTCCACCACATTCTGGTATCCATGCCCTGCCTCTTTCCAGCAACGGAAACTGGTATTGCCGAGTTCAAAAATGCCGTCGCAAAAAAAACTTGTCTTTTCTTTTACAGCGCCCGTAACAATACCCGCGGCGGCTACAATTATCTTAAAAGTAGACCCCGGGGGATAACTGCCTGTTATCGCGCGGTTTAATAAGGGGTGCCCTTTGTCGTTTAAGACCCTGACCCTGTCATGGCTTTTCCCTGAAACAAAAATATTAGGGTCAAATTCCGGACTGCTGACAAGGCCTAATATAGCGCCTGTCTTTGCCTCCATAACAATACAGGCCCCTTTTTTTTCTTCAAAAACCGAATTCATAAATCTCTGCAAACCTAAATCCAGGCTTAAAACAATATCCTTGCCCTTTATGGGTTCCTTAAAACCTATTCTTGACACCTCTCTGGAACGCGAATCCACTTCTATCTGCATGCCGCCGTCATCGCCTTTCAGATACGCGTCATAATACTGCTCCACTCCGCTTTTACCTACAAGATCGCGGGTGGTATAACCGTAATCTTTAAGCCTTTTAAACTCCGTATCCCCTATCTTGCCGATATACCCGATCACATGAGAACCTATCTTGCCGTTAGGATACCATCTTTTGGGCACAGCCCATATAAAAGCGCCGGGCACATCAATAAGCCTTTCCTCTATCGCAAATGCCCTCTCCGGCGGAATATCGGTTATAATATCAGAAGGCACGAACGGCAGTTTATAATTCTTCTTATACCTTGCCTTTAATTCCGGGGCGGGTTTTCCGGTGATAACAGCGAGCCTGCCTATTACGTTATCCAGGTTGGGTATTTCCTGCGGGATAAGCACCAGGTTAAACGATATATCGTCCTTTGCCAGTATCAAGCCTTTTCTGTCACAGATAGAACCCCTTGACGCCTTAAGGGGTATTGTGCGCACGGAATTTTTCAGGCTCAACGACTTAAAGTGGCTATACCTTATTATCTGGAAATAAAAAAGCGCCGCTAATAAAGACGCGAACGATAAGAAAACAAAGATTTTTATCAGTCTGATTCTGTTATTTAACATCGGATTACTCCGCCGATATCTCCGACAGGGCCGTCAATAGGCCCTGGAGAGGTCAATTCGCAGGACCTTTGAGGCAACAACAAATACTACAGGCGATACAATACAGGTATACGCCGCCGCCTTCAAAATAGGCATAACCGGAAAACAAAGAACGCCTGAACGCCTATACGCTATGGCGTTTAGGATAAAAACACAGGTATCCATGAAAATATACGATACAAAACTTAAGCCTATCTGCACCAGGGGTTTTTGACTGTAAAACTTTTTTTTCTGGGTGTTTAAAACCAGCGCGAGAAGAATAAACGCGGCCACATGACTGCCGGCAATTAATGATGAGCTCATATCCTTAAATATGCCCGCTATTACGGCGCATTTTATAACATCACGGCCTTCAAGCAATAATGAGGCAAATATGATTAAAATAAGCAGGATATCAGGCTTCGCCCCGGAAAATATTATATAATCAAAAGACGACGCCTGTGCCAGCCCTGCCGCTATAATCATAAAAATCAGCGGCTTATATCCTATTCTATGCATAGGACCTCTTCAAGCCTGTTAAAATCCGTTGCCGGTTTTACAACAGCCGAAAGGCTTAAACCCCTGGGCTCTCTAACCACCTTCAATACCGTGCCTATCATAAGGCCCTTGGGATAGACATCACTGAAGCCTGATGTCAGGACTTCATCCCCTTCTTTTATATCAGCGTCAAGCGGTATATACCGCATTATGCACATGCCCGAATGCCCGCCGTAAATAATACCTATCTGCCGGGACCTTGATATAATACAACCGGCGCGAAAAACAGGGTCAACTATAAGGCTTACCCTGCTCATATTAGAAGAACTGTCTATGACCCGGCCGGCCAAACCGGCCTGTGATATCACCACCGTGTCCCTCTTAACACCGCTGGACGCGCCCTTGTCTATAACTATCGTCCTGGAAAGGTTGGAAGAATCGGCGGCGGTTACTGCGGCGGGGACAAGTTTAAATCCGGTTTTCTGCTTAAACTCCAGCATGGACCTAAGCCGCGCGTTTTCAGCCTCTGTATCCCTGTAAAAACTCAACCGGGATGTCAGCTTGGAGACGGCATCATAAAGCGAAGCATTCTCTCTGATAATATCGCGGGATTTAACGATAAACCTGGCCTCTTTAATGAGGCTTCTGGTAAGATTAAGGGGCAGGCTTGAAATTTTCAGAAATAGAAATTTAGGCCTGTCCGTGTATAAGGGCGGGGATAAATAGATTACCGTCAAGTATAAACCGATAATCAAAAAGATTAGGGGTGTTTTTATTTTCACTCAATGTTTTTGTCTGCTAAGTGCGGTATTCGGGTTTTTGAGAAACAACAACACGTTTAAGATATTTTAATTCATTCAAAACATTACCGGTACCAAGCGCTACTGCCGTCAAAGGGTCTTCAGCTATATGGACAGGCAGTCCTGTCTCATCGCCGATCATCTTATCAAGGCCTTTCAGTAAAGCTCCGCCTCCGGCAAGCATTATACCCCGTTCTATAAGGTCCGCTGAAAGTTCCGGAGGAGTTCTCTCAAGGGCTATTCTGGCGGATTCAACTATCTGGTGTATCGGTTCTGAAAGCGCTTCCCGTATCTCTTCGGAAGTAACCGTTATCATTTTCGGAAGGCCTGCTATAAGATCGCGGCCTTTGACATCCATTTTCAATTCTTCGTCAATAGGATAAGCCGAACCTATCTTTATCTTGATGTCTTCCGCGGTCCTTTCACCGATCATCAAATTATAGGTCTTCTTAAGATATTCTATAATAGCCTGGTCCATCTCATCGCCGCCTATCCTTATAGACCTGGAAAACACTATACCGGCAAGAGATACAACGGCGATCTCTGTCGTTCCGCCGCCAATATCAATTATCATGTTTCCGCCCGGTTCGGCAATAGGCATGCCTACGCCTATGGCCGCGGCCATAGGCTCTTCAACCATATACACTTCTCTTGCTCCGGCGCGTTCTGCCGAATCCCTCACCGCCCTCTTTTCCACCTCGGTTATGCCAGACGGTATACCTATAACTATACGGGGCCTTACAAAGACACGCCTATTATGGACCCTCTTAATGAAATAACGTATCATTGACTCGGTCATTTCAAAATCCGCGATAACACCGTCTTTCATCGGCCGAACAGCCACTATATTGCCCGGTGTTCTTCCAAGCATGCGTTTGGCTTCTGCCCCGACAGCCAATACCCTGGATGTCCCTTTCTGTATTGCCACAACAGAAGGCTCGCAGAGAACTATACCCTGGCCTTTGACATATACCAATGTATTGGCGGTCCCAAGGTCTATGCCTATATCATTGGAAAACATGCCTAAAAAACGGTCAAACAATTTTATCAGTAGATCCAAAACCCTTTTAACTCCGCTGGAATGCGAACTGACCATGTTATTCTCCTTAACCGTCTTTAATAACAGACCGGTACTCTCCTTGCCTGCCGCAAACAGATATCTGCCGGGCCAATTATAAGAGTGAAAAAATTATAACAGAACAGCTTAACCTTGTCAAATATAAATATAATATAACTACTTGGCCAGGCCTGACAGGGCCTGCATAAAGCCGGGAAAAGAAACGCTAATACAGTCTGCATGCGAAACATAGCTTTCGCCTCGCGATATTGCGCCGGCAATAACAGCCATCATGGCCATACGATGATCATTATAACTTTGGACAGAAGCGCCTTTAAGAACTGTGGGGCCTTTTATTACCAGATTATCGCCGGCCATTTTCAGGTCAGCCCCAAAACTTTTCAGAATTGTAATAACAGCTTGCACCCTGTCCGTCTCCTTTACCCGCAATTCGGATACATCCTCTATAACGCTTTCGCCTTTTGCCTGTGTCGCGCACAAGGCAATAAGCGGTATCTCATCTATCATTAAGGGTAAGTCGTGTTTATTTATATGAACGCGATTAAGCTGTGAATAATGTATAATAACACTGCCGCGAGGCTCAAAGCCGTTCGGGCCATGGATAATCTCCAAATCAGCTCCCATGGCCTTCAAAACATTTATCATGCCAATACGGGTAGGATTGAGCCCGCAATTATCTATCCTTATACAAGCTCCTTCGGACAAGGCCCCTAACGCAATGAAAAATGCCGCCGAGGATATATCGCCCGGAATATCAATATCACGCGGGCTAAGTTCTTTATCCCGCGCGCCTCTTACGGAAACGGAAAGGCCTTCTTTTTCCACATCAATACCGAAAAACTCAAACATTCTCTCCGTATGGTCTCTTGACGCGAAAGGCTCTGTGATAGTCGTCCTGCCTTCAGCATATAGGGCGGCGAACATTATGGCGGACTTGACCTGGGCGCTGGCTACTTCGGTGCAGTAATTAATAGATTTTAGAGCATCGCGGCCTTTTATCGTTAGGGGGGCATAATCCCCGCCGGCGGCGCCTTTGATATCAACGCCCATCAGCGTTAAAGGTTTGATTACCCTCTTCATCGGCCTTCGCGACAAAGAGGGATCTCCTGTCAAAATAGTTTCAAACCTCTGGCCCGCTAAAATACCCGGCAACAACCTCATGGTAGTGCCGGAATTACCCAGATACAATTCACCGGCAGGACAAGACAACCCCCTCAACCCCCTGCCTTCAATATATACGGTGTTGCCTTCTATGGTAATGGGAACACCCATCTGCCTGAAGGCATCAATCGTTGACATGCAGTCCTGGCCCAATAATACATTATTGAGCCTGCTGGCGCCCCGGGCAATAGATGCCATCATAACAGCCCTATGGGATATGGATTTGTCCCCCGGAACAACAATAGCGCCCTTGGCGGAAACAACTCTTTCAATCTTAATCATATGTTAAAAATACGGGGTTAAAATCAGACTTTATGAAGTTTTACCGCATCACCTGTATATATGCTCACACCGCGCCATTGGTCTAATACGATTATGCTTGACATGTCATCATAAACGTTTTCAACAAGCGCCTTGGCGATGAAACGGTTATCGCGGTATATTTCCAGGGTATCGCCGCTGTTGACCCCCTGTCCACTGCCTAAATCTATCACACAAAAATTGTATTTTTCGCTTACTTCCACAACTTCACCGTTTAACGGCCTGGCGACTTTGACAATTATCTTGGGCAGTTGAACGCCTTGGGACTGTTGAATACAGACCTTCAGGCTTTCTTCAAGTTCCAATTTCTCACTGCCGGCAAACTCAAGAGCGTCCTGCAAGTCTCTATGCGTCAATCCGGCATTCTCCAGCTCATCCCTTAAGGCCGCTTCTTGTGAAATTGTTTCTTCAAGGGCACGATTCAATTCCGCTAACTCATTTTCCACATCGCTAAGCATGGCCAGAGCCTTGTCCCTTTCCTGCGTAACAGAAGGTATCTCATTCTCAAGGGCTTTGATTTTTTCTCCGTAATCCTGGACATCCTGCACGAGCCTTTCCCGCTGGCCATTGAGAATATCTATATTTCCCGTTATGCGCGCGCGCTCTTCAACTACGGCATCAATACGCAATTTAATAGAATTGGCGCAGGCTAATTCTTTTTTTGAACCTGAAAACAAGAATAAACCCAGCGCCGTAATCAGCGCGGCCAGAAGCAAAAGGCCTGCCGCTAATCCTTTATTTTTATCCATTGCTATATCTCCTGCTCTACAAAGACCTTGTCCCCGGCCCTTATCTGCGAAAGGTTGTCTTTATCAACAAGGGCGGCGGCCGATATGTTCTCCCTTACCGTCTCAACGCGGCAACGGCCAAGGCTTTTATTATCGCGCCTGATATCCAAGACCAAGCCTTCTTCTATCCCTGATGATTTGCCAAGGTTTGTCACCAAAAACGCGAATTCCCTGTTAACGGTCAGGACTTCTCCTGAAGGAAGCGCCGGATTGTCTATGACAGTCTCTGTCACGGTATCAAGGTCCCGCTCGCGGATATTCTGCTCTTCATACTGCTGGCTTACGGGCTGCTGGCGGGCGGCAGACTTATAGGACTCCAACTGGTCTGCCAAAGCCTCTTTTGTTTTCATAAGGATCATAAGCTTTTGATCGGCATCCAGGGTTTGTTTAACAAGAACGGCTATTCTGTTTTTCAGGTCGGCAATATTGGTATTTATTCTATCCGTCTCCTGCCTGGCCGTAAGCATCCGGCCCCTGCACTGCCTGATATCTCTTTCGGCTGATTCCAGCTGGCGTTTGGCGGAAAGAAGTTCGGACTCAAGCGAAGCGGACCTGTTCATCAGATTATCAATACTCTTCTGCAGTCCGTCCACGTCATCCTGCAATCTTGTCAATTGTTCCTGGTCTTTTTCCTTCAGCGCCTCTTCCTTTGAAAGCATTTCTTCATGCAAAAGACGCTGGCGCGTATTATTACCTTTGTCAAGAAAACACCAGAACGCAAAAACAAGAGCAAACACGAGAACAATAATTAAAATGATATTCAATAAATTATTAATTGGCCGCTCCTATACTTGATATAACAAATATAGTATATTTGCAAAGAAGCTTAAAGTCAAATTAAAAAAAGCGTTGAAGCATTTTGAACGCGCCAGAAAACCTGACCGCGGCAAAGTCCGCGTCCGGGAAACAACATTACAATATCCCGTAAAGCATTATACTAAAATACCTATTTATCAAACACGGACATTTCAGGCGGCATTTTTAAACAAAAGGAAAGCTCTTTATCGGAAACCGGATGCCTGAATTTAAGGCCGGCGGCATAAAGCGCTATCCTGCCAAATTGCCTTCCGCCGTATTTTTTATCGCCGATAATCGGATGGCCTATATGCGACATATGGACCCTTATCTGATGCGTCCTGCCTGTGGATATTTGTATGCGCAGTTTAGTATAGCCTATATATCTTTTTAAGACCTGAAAATTTGTCAAGGCGTTTTTGGAATGGGTAAATTTAACCGCCATCTTTTTCCTGTCTCTCAAAGACCTGCCGATAGGCAATTCTACGCGGCCCGTATCCGGGGCGACATTTCCTTCAACAAAAGCGATGTATGTCTTATCTACCGTTCTGTTTTTAAAAGCGCCTGTCAATAGGCGGTGCGCGGTATCGGTCTTTGCCGCGACGAGCAGGCCCGACACGTCCTTGTCCAGCCTGTGCACGATACCCGGCCTGGGGCTGGTCCCGATATGGGCAAGCAGGCCCTTGGTATGAAAAGCTAACGCGTTAACGAGAGTGCCGTCATTATTGCCTGCCGCGGGATGGACAACCATGCCGGCAGGTTTATTCAGCACGAGAATATCACAGTCTTCATAAATGATTTCAAGCGGTATGTTTTCCGCGCGAACGCGCGTGGATTCGTCAACAGGGAAAACAATATCTATAATGTCTCCGGGCCTGATCCGGTAATTAGGCTTTTTGGCAAGGCCCGAAATAGTAACAGCCCCCCGCAGTATGAGCCTTTTAAGGCCGCTCCTGGAGCATGACTTGTTTAATTTTTCAAAAAGACAAACGTCAAGCCTCTTGCCGCTGTCACTGGGCTCTGTCTTAAGTGATTGATTGTTCATGGCCGCGGGAAAAATAAATTATCAAAAGACCGGTCAAGACAAATGCTATACTGATTATCCGGGTAAGACTTAATCCGAAAAACAGTTGCGGCAGATCGCCGCGAAAAAACTCTATGGCAAATCTGAATAACCCATAGAGTATAAGATACCACGCTATGACCTGGCCCTTGAAGGCGCGATTTTGCTGTATACGCGAAAGGGCAATAAAAATAAAGAAGAGCCCGATTGATGAAAATATCTGAACAGGATATACCTTGACATGGCTTGATGGGAAACAAACGCCTATCATCAAATCCGTCGGCCTGCCATAACAACAGCCGTTTAAAAAACAACCTATCCTTCCTATGGAGTGGCCCAAGGCTATAAAAGGGGCCAGGAGGTCAGCGGCATCCGCCACAGATATGCGCGACTTTTTGGCATAGAGAATACCGAATAAAGGAGCGAATATGAACGCTCCGTAAAAAACAAGCCCTCCCCTGTTTATCATAAATATCTCCACAGGGTTTTGGGAAAAAAAATCAATTTCTGAAAAGACATAAAGGAGCCTTGCGCCGATAATTCCGGAAAAGAGCAATACGAGCACAAGATTGCTGAAGATATCCTGCCTGATACCGAACAAACCACAGCGCTTCAAAGCCAAAAAAAGGCAAACAGAGAAAGCCAAAGCGAGCATAACGCCATAAGAGTATATTCTTACAGGCCCTATTCTCAATAGTATTGGGTACATGCGGTCCCCTCACACGCGTTTAAGGCGGCTTTGCTTAAAAAGATACAGCGATATCAATGATACACCCAGTGTAATTGCCGAATCCGCTATATTAAAAACAGGCCATAATCTGAAATCTATGAAGTCTAATACGCGGCCGTAAGCCAGACGGTCAATAAGATTACTAAGAGCGCCGGAAAACACAAAACACATTCCGGAGATCAGCAAAAACGACTTGGGCTTTTTAAAAATTAGAAAATATGCGATAAATAAAAGAATAAGGCATGATATAACAGCAAAAAAGGAACTACCCCAATTCGGAAAAAGCCCGAACGCCATTCCTTTATTATAGATAGGGCTGATATGCAATATATTGTCAATGACAGGATACGATGTCCCGGCAGTCAGGCTTGAAAAAACCAAAGCCTTGGTAATCCTGTCTGAAAACACCACGATAAATACCACAAAAAAAAACCACACAATATCAGGCCTGACCCTTGTTCTTTTCAGCGTGTTCCTGGCATGCCACGCACATTACGGCATAGGGAACGGCGCTTAATCGTTTAATGCCTATCGGCTTGCCGCAGGCCTGGCATTGCCCGAAATCCCTTTCATTTAACCTCTTTAACGCGTCGTCAATATTGTAAAGCAGTTCACGCTCATTGGCAGCCAGGCCGAGCGAAAGCTCACGCTCAAAATTATCACTTGCCACATCCGCCATATGTATGCCATAACCCGACAGGTCTCCGGCAGCGTCTTTTTGCAGGCGGTTCAGGTTCTCTTTTTCTATATTCCTAACCTTGGCAATGATGCCTTCTCTCATCTGCAGAAGGATCTTTTTAAGTTTTGATTTTTCTAATTTCTCCATTACCAATTTCTCCTTTTATACCGGCCAATACGTCATGACACCTGCCGCACACATTGGCGTATTTTGAGCCCTTGCCCGTAGTCAGGCTGAAATTCCAGCACCTGTCGCATTTTTTGCCTTTGGCCTTTGTAACAGATATCCGCACCGACGGCAGTTCATCGTCTTCAAAGGCCCCCTCGGAGCCGGGCCCTTTTTCAACGCCGGCTTGAGAAACTATAAAAAGCGCGGCAAGGTCTTTCTCGTTGGACTTCAAAAAATCCCATATTTCATCCGTTTTGGCATGCAACATTACGCAAGCCTCCAGCGAACTGCCTATCATGCCGGCGCCGCGGCTGGATTCAAGCGCCTTAAGCACAGCGTCCCTTACCCGTTTAAGCCGCGCGTATTTATCCTCAAGGTTGTCGTCTACGCTGAAACTGTCTTTATCGTCAATAAGGCTTAAATGCACGCTTTCCGGCATACCTTCTCTGCCGGGCATGCACCGCCAGATCTCTTCCGATGTAAATACGAGAACAGGCGCTATGACCCTTGCGAGAACATCAAGAATGATATATAAACCGCTCTGGCATGAACGCCTCTCTACGGAATCATTTTTAAAAGTATAAAGCACATCTTTTACAATATCAAGATAAAAATTAGACATATCAACAATACAAAACGAGTAAAGGTTGTGATAAACTTTATGGAACTGAAAGCTCTCATAATAGGCGCTTGTATCGTGTAAAAGCCGGCGCGCCCTTGATACAGCCCACTTGTCTATCTGGCGCATACTATCATCCGGCACAAGGTCTTTGCGCGGATTGAAATCATACAAGTTGCTAAGCATAAACCTCGCCGTATTGCGGATCTTGCGGTATGCCTCAACGAGCCTGGCCATTATCTCGTCGGATATCCTGATATCGTCGTTATAATCTGAAAATGCCGCCCACAACCTTAATATGTCCGCGCCGTAATCTTTTATAATATCCTGGGGCGAAACAACATTGCCAAGCGACTTTGACATTTTTCTGCCTGTGCCGTCCACAACAAAACCATGGGTAAGAACGGATTTGAAAGCGGATTTATTGTCTATGGCCATAGATGTTATTATGGATGACTGGAACCATCCCCTGTGCTGGTCGCTTCCCTCAAGATATAAACTGCAGGGATATTCCAGCCCTTTCCTGTTTTTTAAAACAGCCTGATGGCTTACGCCTGATTCAAACCACACGTCAATTATATCCTTGCCCTTCTCAAAATCAAACCCCCCGCAGGCGCACTTATAACCTTTAGGCAAAAGATCCTTCATGTCCGCCTCAAACCATATTCCACTGCCATGCTTTTCAACAATAGCGGCAAAATGGTCAATGGCCGCGCCGTCCGCTATCCATTTTTTACACCGTAGACAACGAAAAACAGGTATGGGAACCCCCCAATATCTCTGCCTGGACAAACACCAGTCCGGCCGCGTATCTATCATGGATTTTATACGCTCATAACCCTGGGCAGGCACCCAGTTGACCTCTTTTATCGCGGATTGGATGGCAGGCCTTAGCCCGTTATGGTCAATGGACATAAACCATTGTTCTGTCGCCCTGAATATAATGGGGCTTTTGCATCTCCAGCAGTGAGGATAGGAATGATTTATCTGGCCGCTGAAAACCAGAAGGCCTAAGCGCTTGAGCTTGTCAATAATAGCGTCATTGGCCTGATGGACATTGGCGCCTTTAAATTCCCCTGCCTGTTCGGTGAATACGCCTCTTTCATCAACAGGCATTATGACCTCAAGGCCGTAAGACCGGCCCGTGGCATAATCGTCCTGGCCGTGACCCGGAGCGGTATGCACGCAACCTGTCCCATCTTCCATGGACACATAATCGGCAAGCACCACACTTCCGCGGCGGTATCCGAATGGATGCTCATAAGACAACCCTTCCAAATCCTTTCCCTTCACAGAGGCGGCTATCGGGCCTTTTTTAAGCCCTGTCTTTGCGTAAACCTGCTCAAGCAAGGCAGAGGCCATGATAATTCTTTCCCCGCCTGTCTCAACGATAACGTATTCGCTGTCAGGATGAACGGCCACGGCAACATTGGCTACCAGTGTCCAGGGCGTTGTTGTCCATATAAGTATATAATCGTTTTTGCCGATAACACAGGATGGAAGCTTGGTTTGTTTGTCTAAATCGGATATTTTAAATTTGACATAGATAGACGCGGATACGCGATTTTCATATTCCACTTCGGCCTCGGCTAAAGCGGTCTCGCACTTACAGCACCAGTTAACAGGCTTTCGCCCTTGATATATATAACCTTTTCGGACAAGGCAAGCCAATGATCTTATTATAGATGCCTCATAGGATTTGTCCGTGGTAAGATAGGGTTCATCCCATTGCCCGAATATACCCAGCCTTTTGAATTCCTGCCTCTGCACATCAACAAAACCCATGGCGTAATCGTGGGCTTTTTTTCTGAATTCTATCTGGCTGATATCGGCTTTCTTTTTGTTCATTTTTTTGAAAAGTTCATGCTCAACAGGCAGTCCATGGCAATCCCATCCGGGTATATATTCACAATAATAACCCTTCATCGTCTTGTGCCTGATAACTATATCCTTTAATATCTTATTCATGGCATGGCCTATATGTATATGGCCGTTCGCGTAAGGAGGCCCGTCATGCAAGACGTATTTGGGCATGTGCTGATGCGCTGATTTTATCTTGGAGCATATGTCCGCATCGCGCCAGAAGTTCAGTATATCCGGCTCCTTTTGAGGCAGGCTGGCCTTCATTTTGAAATCCGTGCGCGGAAGATTTAATGTGTCTTTATAATCCATTTTTTCTATCTGCCTTTTTAAAAGCCTTGATTTTTAAAAAACGCCATTGGCGGCGGTGTCATAAATATTTTCCGATTATGATATCAAGCCTTTTTCTTACATCTGCCAAAATAGCTGCGGGCTTTGTAATAATAGCGCCTTTTAAGGCGCCGGCGCAAAGACAGTCTCTTTTTTGGGGCAATCGGCTTGATACGGTTTCTAATATTTTTTTAGCGTTATCTATATTGCGCGAGAGGTTCTGTATTATAATATCAACGCTGGCATTGTCCGACTCATGCCAACAGTCATAGTCCGTGACCATGGCCAATGTGGCATAACATATCTCCGCTTCCCTGGCGCATCTGGCTTCATGAAGATTCGTCATGCCGATAATATCCATGCCCCAGCTCCTATAGAGATTTGATTCCGCCCTGGTAGAAAATGAAGGCCCTTCCATGTTAAGATATACGCCTTTTGCGTGAGCAGGCAGGCCCAGCGCCGAGGCCGCGTCAAAGAGCAGTTTTGACAATACCGGGCAGACAGGGTCGGAAAACGTTATGTGTGCCGCGAGGCCGTTACCGAACAATGTGCCTGACCTGGCCTGGTTCGTCCTGTCAACATACTGGTCCGGTATGACTATATCCATAGGCTTAATCTCCTGCCTAAGGCTGCCTACGGTAGAAACGGATATTATTGTATCAACGCCGAGTTTTTTCATAGCGTAAATATTCGCCGCATTGTTAATTTCTCCGGGTAAAAGATGGTGCCCCCTGCCGTGCCTTGGTAAGAATATGACATCCCTGCCGGACAGTTCGGCGCGGAGGAATTTATCCGACGGCTTACCAAACGGCGTTCGTATGCCTATCCATTCCACGGCACGCAGGTTGGGCATGTCGTATAAACCACTGCCGCCTATGATACCAAGTTTTGACATATATTCTCCATTATCGCGTAACGCATCCGCAGGAATCCTGGTTAAGGTTAGCGCCGCACTTATGGCACAGGCCCTTGCAATCGGGGCGGCATAACTGCCTCATAGGATACCCCAGCATTATAGAATCTTTTATGTCGTCGCTCAAATCAATGAAATGCCCGTTGCCCGTATCATAGATAAAATCCCCTTTTTGCGATATGTTGAAATCAAACTGCTCAAGGCATCTGCTGCATATCATGCGGGCTTTTGCCGATATTGATACAGACGCGCGGACCGTATCGGCATCTCTTTCCAAATGCGCGCGGACAGTGACCGGACAAGGATACGTTATCTGTGAGGTCTCTATGCCGAGTGAGCTCGCCTCTATATGCCTTTCTATGTCCAGCCCGTCTTTCAATATCTCGTTAACGCAGACTTTCACCGATTCTTTGCTCCGACCATTTCCGACGTCTCTTTGGCTATCATCCACTCTTCATCTGTGGGTATCACAATAAGCCTGGCTCGGAATTTGGATAAAAACCCTTTTACCCTACGGCCAATCATTGACTTGATAACAGCGCTGTTTTCTCCTATGCCGCCCGTAAGGACTACGGCGTCAATCCTGTTCATAACGGCGGTATAAGCGCCGATATATTTTATGATACGGTAGGCGAATATGTCCAGGATAAGAGCGGCCATTTTATCGCCTTCGCGTAGTCGTTTTAATATGTCCCTCATATCGTTACTTACGCCGGAGAGGCCGAGTATGCCGCTTTTTTTATTGAGCATATGATCGGCATCCTTAATGGAGAGGCCTTCCTTTTCCATAATAAATAATACCGCGGCAGGATCTATATCGCCTGACCTTGTACCCATAAGCAAGCCTTCAAGCGGGGTAAAACCCATGCTCGTATCAATAGACCGGCCTGATTTTACGGCAGTTATACTGCAACCGTTACCCAAATGGCAGGTGACCAGGTTCAGTCTGGAAAGCGGTTTTTTCAATATCTTTGCCGCCTGCTGTGACACATACTTGTGGCTTGTTCCGTGAAAACCGTATCTGCGTATCCCGTATTTTTTATAAAAACCATAAGGTATGCCGTAGGTATAGGCATAAGGAGGTATAGTCTGATGAAAAGCCGTGTCAAAAACAGCCGCCTGCGGTATGCCCTTGGCAAACTCAATGCATGCCTTTATGCCAAGAACTGCCGGTGGATTATGCAGCGGGGCCAATTCATTAAAGCCCTCTATTGCTTTTATAACGGCCTTATTTATAAGCACAGGCCCTTTAAACATCTCGGCTCCGTGGACAACGCGGTGGCCTATGGCAGAGATGTCGGCCCATGAATTCATAACGCCCGATTTGGGAGAGACCAAAATATCAAATATATGTCTAATGGCCTTATAATGGTCACAGGCTTCAACCTTACCGGTAAAACACCTTCCGCGCCCGGCATCATGGCTTATAAGCGCCTTATCAGAACCTATACGCTCTACTATGCCTTTGCACAAAAGCCTGTCTTTTTTAAGGTCAAACAACCGGTATTTTATGCTGGATGAACCGCTGTTAATTATAAGTATTTTCATGGCAGGACCGTTTTTTAAGTGTGCGCGCATCTTAGGGATGTGACACAAACTATATCTATGATGTCGTCGGCAGAGCACCCCCTGGAAAGATCACTGCATGGGGCCATAACCCCGTGCAATAACGGGCCAAGGGCCCTGGCCTTGGCAAGCCTTTCCGTCAGCTTATAGGCGATATTGCCTGACTCAAGGTTAGGAAATATCAGGACATTCGCCTTGCCTCCTACAGGGCTGTCCGGCGCTTTTCTTTTTGCTATATCAGGCACTAAAGCGGCATCAGCCTGGAGCTCGCCGTCAATTAAAAGATTCGGGTATTTTTCTCTTGTTATTTCAACGGCCCTCACCAGGTTTTCGGTTGCCTCTGTTTTGCCGCTTCCTTTTGTAGAAAAACTCAATACCGCTATACGCGGCTGAACGTTAAATATATTCTGCATAAGGCGCGCGGCGGACATGGCAATATTGGCAAGCTGTCTCGGAGAGGGCTCGGGGACAATGCCGCAATCGGCAAATACCAGAACTCCCCCTTCGCCAAAAGATTCGTCCTGTAACACCATTATAAACGAGCTTGACATTGTTTTAACTTCAGGGTTAACTCCTATACACCACAAGGCCGACCTGGCCACATCTCTCGTAGTGTGGACCGCGCCGGCAACAAAACCATCGGCTTTTTTTTCTCCTACAAGCATGGCCGCGAAGTATACGGGCTTTTGAACAAGCATGGCCCTTACGTCATCCCTGGTCATGTCCTTGTTCTTTCTCTTCCCGTAAAGGCCGTCCGTATAAACGTCAAGTTTGTCCGACGCGGCAGGATCTATTATCTCTGTATTGCCAAGGGCGAAACCCTTGGCCTTGCAGATAGAAGCTATCTTACCTTTATCTCCCAGGAGTGTAATATCCGCGAGTTTTTCGCGGACAATATAATGAAGCGCCTGAAGCGTGCGCTCGTCCTCGCCTTCGGGCAGGCATATCCTGCGCCTGGAATGTTTGGCCCTTTCTCTTAATTCCGATATCACCCTAAGCATTTTTTCTCCCCTGTTTTATTTTTTTAGAGAGCGCCCTGGCAACAAATTGAGGCACAAAACAACTGATATCCGCTCCGAGCAGGGCCGTTTCTTTGATAAGTTTTGACGATAGATAGGAATAAGATTCGCTCGGCATCAAAAATATGGTCTCAACGTCACTGCTTAAACGCCTATTGGTAAGCGCCATCTGAAATTCATACTCAAAATCCGACACCATTCTTATGCCTCTTATGATAACGTATGAATTTTTTTTCTTCACATAATCCACTGACAGGCCGTTGAAGCTGTCCACGTACACGCCCTTAATACGGCGCGTAGCCTGCCTGACCATATCCATCCTTTCGGTTATTGTAAATAGATGCTGTTTCGCGCTGTTATCGGTCACCGCTATTATAACTTTTTTAAATATTTTGGACGCGCGCCTGATAAGGTCTATATGGCCGTGCGTTACGGGGTCAAAACTTCCGGGGTATACGGCTGTCTTAGTCATTTAGTTTCCACTTTTGTATAAAGGCTTACTGTGGTATCCCCGTAATTTAGCTGACGGGACAGATTCAGGCATCCGGAATTTCCGGGGACAATGTCTTTTTTAAAATGCTCAACAAACACCAAACCTGAATTGCCAAGTATATCATACATACTAATATACTTCAAGCATTTTCTTATACGGTTTTTATGATAAGACCCGCTTGCCCTGTCCTTATAGTAAGGCGGATCCGCGAATATTATATCAAACTTTTTACCCTCGCCGCCTAAAAGCCTGATGCCCGCGAACGCGTCTTTGGTAAATATACGTATACTGGCGGAAAAACCGGCGGCGGATAATTTAGTTATATTATCATATATTATATCCGTGCACGCTTTTGAGTTATCAATAAAAACCGTCTCTTTTGCCGACCTGCTAAGGGCCTCTATGCCCAGCGCGCCGCTTCCGGCAAATAGATCAAGCACGCGCTTATCGCGCACGGAAGAAGCCAAGACATTGAACAATGCCTCTTTTACATTGTCCCTTGTAGGCCTGATGCCCATAGGCATTGATATCAAACGCCCTTTATATATACCGGAAATAACTCTCATATTAACCTGTCATGCCTAAATAAAATTTATCTTTAAACCGCTCCATAAGTTTGTCCTTCATCTTTTTATGGCGCGCGTCTTTCAGGGCCGGGTCAGAGTCTATGATACCAAAGGCCTCGTGCCTTGCCTGTTCCAATATATCCACATCGGATACGATATTGCCCAATGTCAGGGCCGGCGTTCCGTGCTGTTGTTTACCAAACAGGGCGCCGGGGCCCCTTATATTTAAATCCTCGCGGGCTATTTCAAAACCGTCTTCAATCCTGGATATGGCCTCAAGCCTTTGGCGGGCCTCATCCGTATCCGTATCCGACACGAGCAGGCAGAAAGAAGCATTCCTGCCTCTGCCCACCCTGCCCCTTAATTGATGGAGTTGGCTAAGCCCAAAACGATGGGCGCTTTCAATGACCATGACCGAGGCGTTTGGAACGTCTATTCCGACCTCCACGATAGTCGTCGCTATAAGCACGTCTATTTTTTTTTGTTTGAAATCAGACATCACGGCCGACTTCTGCGCTTCGTTCTGCCTGCCATGCATAAGCCCCAAACGTAAAGACTTAAATACCGTTTGGCTTAATTTTTCAAACATGACCAGGGCCCCTTCTGATTTGATGCAATCAGATGCTTCTATAACAGGGTATACTATATACGCCTGGCAACCGCTGGCAATCTGGTTTTTTACAAAATCATAGACCTCTGCCCGGCGCGAACTCTCAACCCACATCGTTTTTACATTCCTCTTTCCGTGCGGCATGGTATCTATAACAGATATGTCCATGTCCCCGTAGAGAGTCATTGCCATGGTCCTGGGTATGGGCGTTGCCGTCATAATAAGGACATCGGGGTTATCATTTTTTATCTTCAATGCCGCTCTCTGTTCCACGCCAAACTTGTGCTGCTCATCAACAACCACCATCCCAAGATTATTAAACTCAACGCCTCTTTGTATCAAAGCGTGAGTGCCGATTATTATATCTATGCTCCCCTTTTTTACAGCTGTCAGCACGTCCTCTTTTTTCTGCCTGCCCATATCGTTCATAAGCAAGGCCGTATTTATACCAAGCCTGGAAAATATCCTGTTTAATGTTATATAATGCTGACGGGCCAATATTTCCGTAGGCGCCATAATGGCCGCCTGATGACCGCCGGCACAGGCCAAAAACATGGCATAGGCGGCTACCAGAGTCTTGCCTGAACCAACCTCGCCCTGGATTAACCGGTGCATAGGCCTTGGGCTTAAGACATCGGTTTTTATCTCTTCCATCACGCGCTCTTGCGAAGCAGTCGGTTTAAAATCAAGTGAGGCAAAAAACTCTTTTTCTCTTAACGGGTCTATAGAACGCCGGCCGGGTACAGCCGCGCTCTTTATCTGATGCCTTCTTAAGGCAAGCGCGAGCTGAAGAATAAGAAATTCCTCAAATATTATACGCCTCCTTGCCAAAAGCCTTTTTTCATCATCAGAGGGAAAGTGTATATTGTTTACAGCCGGCCTTATGTCAAACAGCTTATGCCGCGTAACAATATATTGCGGCAAAATATCATCAACCTGATCCAGGTATTGATCAATACAATTTTTTATTATCCTCCTTAAACTTCTCTGGTGCACACCTGAAGCTAGCGGGTAAACCGGCACAATGCGTCCGGTATGTATGGGCTCTTCCTGGGCTTGAGGCTCTCTTATGATTTCATATTCAGGGTGTATAAGCTGAAACCTTGTCGTTTTTTGCACGCGCCCGTAAAGAATCAAAATATCGTCAGGCTGAAAACACTTTTTCATATAAGGCTGGCGAAACCACAGGCAATACATGTTAGCGGTCCCGTCTGATACCACAAGCTGGAAAATGCTTATACCTTTTTTAGTTCTAAATACCGAGGAAGAAACAATCTTAGCCTTTACAGTCTGGTATGTATCGGGGACAATGTCCTTTATGGATTTTATATTGCTCCTGTCCTCATACCTTCTGGGAAAATACTCAAAGGCATCCTGAACGGTATTTATGCCCAAACGTTTCAAAAGCCTGGCCCTGTCAGGGCCTACGCCTTTTATATAACGCGCGGATATGTCTTTCAAATCGCTATGCATGGCAAAAAGTTATAAGTTTTTTAAAACCGTTTGCGCCGGTATACGCTTATATTTTTAGCAATCAGTTTTTGTAGTGGCGCTATGGCAGGCGTTAAAAATAAGCCTTGCCTTAACATTAATAGTATGATATTATATCACACTATTAAAGGAATTCTCAAGGAGGTATCTAAAAAATGTCAAAGGTATGTTCAATATGCGGAAAAGGGCCGAGTTCGGGCAGGACTATAACCCGGCGCGGTATGGCAAAGAGAAAAGGCGGGGTCGGCAGAAAGATCGTAAGGACAAATAAACGCCGTTTTCTCCCCAATCTTCAGAGAGTTAAGGCGATTGTGGGGAAAAGCAGAAAAACTATTCTCGTCTGCGTAGAATGCCTTAAATCCGGTAAAGTAAAAAAAGCCGTCTAAGATCTTGCGCGGGCTATAAGACGCAAAAAATCTATCACCTCGTTCGTTGAATGAAGATAAAATTCAGCGGACGAGGTTTTTCTTTCTCCCTTGACAAATACCGTAATGCCAGCGCGCTTTAAGGCCTTAAATGCCGACTCGTCCGTCTTGTCATCGCCTATATAAATAGGCAGTGCTTTTTTTCTGTATCCCTTTAGCGCGTCCAGGCAATACGAACCTTTATCCCGTCCTACCAGAGGCCTTAATTCAAATACTTTTTTATTATTCAGGACACGCATCTGCCCGGAAAGGACATAAGGCTTTGAAACAGCTAAAAATACTTCTCTTAGTTTTTTAAGGCAGGCGGGTTTTAGCCTCCTGTAATGAAGGCTTAGTACCAGGCCCTTGTCTTCAATATCAATGGAGGCCATGTTGATAATGCCTGTCAATGCCTTTGTCAACGATTGTCTTATAGAACCAATACAGGCCCTTACCCCGGACCGGTTGGCGGTGGGAAAAACCTGCTTGCCGATAGGCCGCGTTTCAAGGCCGTGACAGCCGGCATAGCTTATGCCCTTTATGCCAACTAAGCTGATAACACGATTTAAGGCGCGGCCGCTTACAATGGATATCCTTACACCTTTAGCCTTTACTAATGTTTTCAAAATATCGCGCGCGGCATCAGGCATGACAGCCTGTTCCGGCCTTTGGGTTATCGGGGCCAGCGTTCCGTCAAAATCCAGAAAAATATGCAGATAAGACGGGTCTGATATGCGGTAAATCAGCTCTGTCTGATTCTTTAATAGGTATTTCAATTTATATTATCTTATGTCCGGCCGGAAAAGCGGCGGTATTCTGTATTTTGACGAATTCCGATACCATGTCTCCGGCCCATTTGTAAATATTTTTTTCAGAAACTATCTCGCGCAAAGACGACATCCTGCGCCTTCTTTCATTTTCAGGCATCTCCAGAGCATATTTTATATTATCAACAAAAGACTCGGCGTCAAAGGGGTTAAAGGTGACCGCATCCGTAAGCTCTCTGGCGGCTCCGGTAAACTGGCTCAAGAGCAATATACCGTCTCCATCCGGCCTTGACGCTATATATTCTTTTGCAACAATGTTCATACCGTCATGCAGAGAACTGACAACGCATATATTGGCAAGCCGGTAAAAGGCCATGATCTCGTCTGATGAGAGATGGCGCCTCACCAATACTATCGGCGCCCAATCTTCGCTGGCATGTTTCCAGTTCACGCGTTCAACAACGGCATTTATCTTGTCGTTTAAATCTTTATACGCCTGAAGATGTATTCTGCTCAAATCTCCTACCTGAACAAAGGCCAGCCTGCCCTTGAAAGAAGGATTTTTATCAAGAAAATTATCCACCGCCTCTATCCGTTCAATGATTCCTTTCGTGTAATCTATACGGTCAAGCCCGAACATTATGAATTCTATGCCGCTTAAATTATATTCTTCCACAAGCGGCCTGGCGTGTCTCTTGATATCGGAAGTCCCGCATCTATCGGATATGGCGTTGAAATCAACGCTTATAGGAAACGCCCTGACAAGGGTCTCGTGGCCCCTGTATACCACGGAATAGCGTTCACGGTCTATTCTTGCCTCAAGCATTTTGTCTACAGTATCAAAGAAATTTTCGCAGTGGTAACGTATATGAAAACCCAGCAGGTCATTGGCCAAAAGGCCTTCCAGTATCTGCCTCTGTTTTGGGCAGATACGAAATACCTCGGAATTGGGCCATGGTATATGCCAAAAATGCGACACGAGCAGTTCCGGCCGGGCCTGCTTGAGCATAAGAGGTAAAAGTGTCAAGTGATAATCTTGTATCCATACAAACGCCTTTTTATCACCGATCTCTTCCAGTACGGCATCGCAAAATTTTTTGTTGACGTCAACATATACCCGCCATTCGTCTTCGTTGAATTCAGGCCTTGTATAGGCTATGTGGCATAAAGGCCACAATCCCTTGTTAGAAAAACCGTAATAATAACCCGCCTCTTCCTCTCTGCTTAACCATACCCTTCTTAGTATATACGAAGGCTTGCCCGGCGGAACTGCCACATGGTCTTTTTTGTCAACCGTTTTTTTATCGCCTGAACCGGAACCATATGCCACCCATGTGCCGCCGCAAGCGCTCATAACAGGTTCAAGGGCGGCGACGGCTCCTCCGGTAGGCTGGCCGCAGATTATCTTCCCGTCGCGCACCTTGTGCACATAAGGCTCGCGGTTTGAAACTACAATAAGCATATTATCCGCAAATATCTGTTTTACGGCATTTTGCAGATCATTCTTTGTATACATAGAACATATCCCTTTTATTCATATAATAGCTTAACAGGCGGCTTTTGTCAAAAGCTATAAAAATTATAATAAAAAATAAATGCCTTAAAGCCGTAAAAACGGCAGGCCTTATGTGAATCGTTAAGACGCGCCTTTAAAAAACTTCAAATCCGGCTTTAAGCCATAATTTTAAGCGGAAAGTACCGTATCTGTGACAAGATTCCGGGCTTCTTCAATCAGGGGCAAGGGGAGAGCGCGTATATCTTTGAGCTGGAGCTTGATGGATGTTATGCCTTTATAAGTGTCTAATTCGCAGGTATACACAATATCTATCTTGCTTTGGCGCAAAAGATCCGGAACCCGCTGGGCCATATTAAAGCCAATGGCTTCGGCTGTAACCTTACCGTCGGTGACCCACATCTTTATCGTTGACTTGCGTAAGGCCTGCGGCATATTACGTATCATAAGCTGTCTGGAAACAAATACAGGCTTAGGATTGCCGACACCAAAAGGATTAAGCCTGTCAAGTTCTTCAAGCGTCTTACGGTTTAAGTCCGATATAGGTATCTCGGCATCCACCTTTATGCTGGGCACGAGATCCTGGGGCATAAGCATCTTATCTGCCATATCATTTATGCTCCGCCTGAATTCGCCAAGCTTGTCTTTTGCTATCGTAAAACCGGCGGCATAACCGTGCCCGCCAAAGTTTTTCAGATGCCCGGCGCAACCGCTCAAAGCATCAAAAAGATTAAAGCCTCTTATGGAACGGCACGAGCCCCGGCCTTCATCGCCGTCAATAGAAATAATAACAGCAGGCCGGTAAAACCTGTCAACCAGCCGTGAGGCAACTATACCTATGACCCCTCTATGCCAGGAAGCATCATCCAATACAATAACCCGCTGGCGTTTAAAATCCATGCTGTTCTCAACCCTGGTTACCGCCTGTCTTAAAACAGACTCTTCCATCCTCTGCCTGTTCCTGTTTTCGGCACAGAGGGCTTTTGCAAGCGCTTCTGCCCGGTTAGCGTCTTCGGCGAGAAAAAGGTCCAATGACGCGCCGGGGTCCGAGACCCTGCCCGAGGCGTTTATCCTTGGCCCCAAAATAAAACCTACATGATAAGATGTTATGGCCCTTGCCTTTAGCCCGGACTGTTCAATAAGCGCTTTTAATCCGCATTTTTTTGTGTTGGCCAACTGGTCCAGGCCGTTTTTTACCAGTATCCTGTTCTCTCCTGTAAGAGGCACCACATCGGCAATAGTACCCAGGCAGACAAGATCAAGCTGTTGATGCAACCAATCATCTCCGGCGCCTAATAATGCCGACGCCAATTTAAAAACAATGCCGACGCCCGACAAGTTTTTTTCAGGATAGGCGCACCCATTTTGGAGCGGGTTTATTATAGCATCGGCGGCAGGAAGCCTTTCATCGGGCGTATGGTGGTCCGTAACTATTACGTCTATGCCCAAACCCTTCAATTCCTCTATCTGCTCCAGGGCGCCGATACCGCAATCAACAGTTATTAAAAGCTTAGGTTTCTTGTCACGAATAACGCGTACCGACTTTTCATTTAAACCGTATCCTATATTAATCCTGCTTGGAAGATAGGAATCTACATCAGCTCCGATATGCTTAAGAACAAGGACCATGAGGGCCGCGGCGGATATGCCGTCAACGTCATAATCGCCGTAAACAAGTATCTTTTCCTTGCGGCGGAGGGCTTCTCTTATCCTAAAAACACATCTATCCATGCCTTTCATCAGCATAGGATCATGCAGGTTAAGCAGGCTCGGATTGAGAAACAGTTCGGCCTGGCGCGGCGAACTTATGCCGCGGTTTATAAGTATCCGTGCCATAAGAGAAGATATAGGCATATCTCTTGTAAGGGATTGCTGGAGAGCGGTATCCTGATAAGTGATGTTCCAGTTTTTTTTCATAGCAACAGATGGCTCCTTGCGCATATCCGCGTGCCTATTTCGTAAGGCACGTCATATAAACGGCTCAATGTGTATGACAATATCGGTAACATTTTTAATATCGGCCTTAATCTTTTCTTCTATCCTGTGATTAAGGTCATGCGCTTTTCCTATCGGCATATCCGCGTCAACGGCAATATGCAGGTCAATGTGAACATCATCCCTGCGGCCCCTTGTCCTTATCTTATGGCAGCCCTTAACATCATCAAATCCCAGGACAAGGCTTCTTATCGGATCCTCATCCATAACCGACTTATCGCAAAGAACGCCGGACGACTCTTTCAGTATGATAACCGCGCTATACGCTATCATTAAAGCTATGCATACCGAAACAACGGGTTCTATTACCGGAAAACCGATTTTAACGGCAATGAGAGCGCATATGACCGATATGGAAACAAGTATGTCGCTTTTAGTGTGCTCGGCATCGGCCAATAATATATCGCTTGAGAGGGCCGCCGCCCGGGACTTTTCATATAGATATACGGCCGCGTTTACGGCAACAGTGACAAGCATAACAATAAAACTTGCTATGTCAATATTAGAGACTGCGGGATGGAGAAATCTGTCTATTCCGTTTCTTATAATATTATAAGAAATAAGGAACAGAATAATGGCAATAATAATAGCGGCGAATGTTTCGTATTTCTTATGCCCGTAGGGATGGTCTTTGTCTTTGGGACGTGAAGCCACCCATATTCCGGTAAGGCCTACCAGGTTGGAAGCGCCGTCTGAAAATGAGTGTAACCCATCGGCGCATATGGCTATTGACTGCACCGCGTGGCCGTAGATAATTTTTATAAACGCCACAATCCAATTGAGCAGTAATATGGCCAAAAGTATGCTGCGTATTTTTCTAAAACGGATATCCATATAAAAGCCCGTAAATAGATCTAACGCTTCTTAAAAATAACGGGCAAGGCCTAAAAAGACTGCCTGTTCCTGCGCCATAGCAGTATCATCGGACTTGCTATAAAAATTGTTGAATATATGCCGGATATAAAACCGACTATCAGGCAAAAAGCGAAATTATTAAGCACTATTCCGCCCCATAAAAATACGGCAATAACCGTAAACAGGGTTGTAAGGGTTGTAAATACGGTCCTGCTCAATGTCTGGTTTATGCTTAAATTTATAAGCTCACTAAATTTGATCCTGCGCATAAGCCTCATATTTTCCCGAATACGGTCAAATATAACTACGGTATCGTTGATAGAATAACCCGCTACAGTTAAAATAGCGGCGACCACGGTAATATCAAATTCCCTGCCGGTAAGCGCCATGGCCCCTATAACAATAAAAACATCATGGAAAAGCGCTACTATGCCGGCGAGGCCGTATTCCCAATGCTTAAACCGCAGGCCTACGTATATCATAATACCCAGCATGCCGAACAAAAGCGCTTTAATGGCATTTTTTCGTAAAAGCCTGCCTATGGAAGGGCCTACTTTTTCTATCCTCATAAATTCAAATTGATTATCTTTCATCGGCTCTTTCAAAGCAGATTCAACAGCATCGCTGGAATCCTGCGCCGTGCGTATCAATATCTCCCGGTCGCCGGCAAGGCCCTGTATATTCACGCCCCCTATGCCTGCCTTGTTGACCGATTCTCTTATCCGGGCTATATCAACAGGTTTCTCAAACTTCAACTGCTGTAATGTGCCTCCGGAAAAATCCACGCCGTAATTTTTCTCGCCTCTGAAGGTAAAAATACCGAAGCTTATTACAATAAGTAAAATTGACGCCCCGTAGCAAATCCTTCTCTTGCCGGTAAAATCTATTTTGGTATCGTGTATCAAATTCATCATATGGAGCTTCTTAAAACCGGGAGAAAGCAGAAGCAGGTCAAAGATAACGCGCGTAACAACAAGCGCGGTAAATAAGCTGGCAAATATACCTATGGTAAGGGTCATAGCAAATCCCCTGATGGGCCCTGTGCCGAATTGGAATAAAAGCGCCGCGGCTATCAATGTCGTAAGGTTTGAATCAATAATAGCGCTGAAGGCCTTGCTATATCCCGTTGATATAGCGGCCCGTATGGTCTTCCCTGTCTTTAATTCCTCGCGCATTCTCTCATAGATCAATACATTGGCGTCAACAGCCATGCCCAAAGTCAATATAAGACCTGCTATACCGGGTAAAGTAAGAGTAAAATGAAAGTATCCCATAACCCCCAGTATAATAAATAAATTACAGATAAGAGCGGTCACAGCAATCGTGCCTGCCAGCATATAATATAATATCATAAAAATACAAACTAAAAGGGCTCCAATACCTACGGCCTTTATACCTGACCGGACTGAATCTTTTCCCAATAACGGGCCTACGGTCCTTTCTTCTTCTATGGAAACAGGGGCGGGTAGAGCTCCGGCGCGAAGAATTATCGCAAGGTCATTGGCCTCTTCCGGCGTAAACCTGCCCTGTATAACACCATCTCCGCTCGGTATCCTCTCCCTTATAACAGGTGCTGATTTAATATTGCCGTCAAGGACAATGGCAAGCCTTTTGCCGACATTCTCGCCTGTTACATTGGCAAACTTGGAAGCGCCGTCTTTTGTAAAATTTATGGAAACAACGGGTTGGTTGAAAGCGGACTGGTCAAAATTCACGATCGCGTTGGCGAGGTCTGAACCGATGACAGAGGCATGTTTTTCTACAAGCACATTCTCGCCGTCTTCCGTGGCCAAAAGTTCATACCCGTCAGGAACATTGCCTGCGAGCGCTGACTTAATCTTTTCGGTATCAGAAGAAACAAGCCTGAATTCCAAAAGGGCGGTCTTACCGATAAGTTCCAGAGCGCGCTGTCTGTCGGTAATGCCGGGCAATTGAATAACTATCTCATCCTTGCCCTGCCGCTGTATTGATACCTCTTTAACCCCAAACTGGTCTATTCTGTTCCTTATTATCTCCAACGCTCTTTCGGGCGCGCCTTCAGCATCTTTGGCGGAAAGTTTTGATATATCCACTTTCAGGACAAGATGCATGCCTCCCTGCAAGTCAAGACCCAGATTTATCCTGCCCTCACGCGCAATACGGCCATCGGCGCCCTTGATACTTAACGGCGGCCACAGGCTCCATAACGCCAAACCCATTACGGCTACAACCAGTAATAATCTCCATTTCAAGTTTTTCTGCATGTCAAACAACTCCCGTTATTTTTGCCTTAAGAATCCGGGCGCAATAGGCCGGATCCGGGCGGCGGTAAATTATTCCACGCTGACTTTTTTCTTGACAGTTGAGACCGCGGACTTTGATACCTCAAGTTTCACATTATCGTCAACCCTGATTGAATATGTTTTTTCCTTAATATTAATCACGGTCCCGTGTATGCCTCCGGTGGTAATTACCTCGTCATTTTTTTTAATGGAATCAAGCATCTGCAGATGTTCTTTTTGTTTCTTCTGCTGCGGCCTAATAAGCAAAAAATAAAATACCACAAACATAAGGATAAGCGGCATAAGGCTTATTAACGGATTTGGGGCGTCTGCCCCGGCAGTCTGCTGCGACTGGCCCATAGCATATGCTGTCTGAATAAACATTATTTTTTCTCCTTCTGCCCTTTTCTGCGGGCATATTGTTACGCGCCATGACAAGGGTTTTGCCTATTACGCGTGTCCGGCCTTGGCTTTCCGGGTTAAATAGACATAAAAAATCACCTTATATACAAGTGCAGGAATTCTTTTTTAAATTCACAAAACCTGTCCTCTTGTATGGATTCCCGGATATTTTTCATTAGTGTAGCATAGAAAGCCACATTATGCAACGATAATAGTTTAAGCCCAAGTATTTCATTTATATTAAAAAGATGGTGTATATATGAACGCGTATAATGCCGGCAGCAATCGCACTTGCAGTAAGGATCAACAGGGCTATGATCATTTTTATACCCGGCATTCCTTATATGAATCTTGCCGGCACAGGTAAAAGCAAGGCCGTTCCTGGCATTTCTGGTAGGAACCACGCAATCAAATATGTCAATACCCAAAGAAACAGCCTCAAACATGTCTTCAACGGCGCCGACACCCATAAGATACCTTATCTTATCGTCAGGCATAAGGACTGCTGTCTTATCAAGGACATCATACATTAATTCTTTCGGTTCACCGACGCTCAAACCGCCTAAGGCATAACCGTCAAAACCCATGCCGGCGATTTGCTCCGCCGCCTGCCTGCGTAAATCCGGATACATGCCGCCTTGTATAATACCGAACAGTAATGATCCCGGGGTGGGGAAATTACCGCTACTGGGCTTTTGCGCGGTAAAATTACTCATACTTCGTTTGGCCCAGCCGGCAGTCAACTCCATAGAACGCATGACTTTCTCGCGCGGACAAGGATACGGCAGGCACTCGTCAAGGACCATCATAATATCACTACCCAGCAATAACTGGAAATCCACTACGGATTCAGGCGTCATAAAAAAACTCGCGCCGTCAATATGCGACCTGAATTCAACTCCGTCATCTTCTATCCTGCATAAACGGGCCAAAGAGAATATCTGAAAACCGCCGCTATCGGTAAGTATCGGCCCGGGCCAGTTGATCCATCTGTGTAGGCCACCCGCGCTTTTGATCGTGTCAGGGCCGGGCCTTAAAAAAAGATGGTAGGCATTTGAGAGCATTATCTGCGTGCCCGCATCTTTTACCTCATATGGTGATAAGGTTTTTACAGCCCCTATAGTCCCTACGGGCATAAAATTCGGCGTATCTATACTGCCATGGGGCGTTAGAAATACGCCCAAGCGCGCCTTAGTTTTATTGTCTTTTTTTATTAAGGAATACATATGCCGCGATTTTTCGTTTAAAAATATCACACAATAAGCATGGCATCGCCATAACTAAAAAAACGATATCCAAGCTTTATTGCCTCATTATACGCCTTCATAATCATTTCCCTGCCGGCAAAAGCGCATACAAGCATTAGAAGCGTTGTCCTGGGCAGGTGAAAATTGGTCAAAAGCATATCAATAGCTTTAAATCCATACCCCGGGTATATAAAAATGTCCGTAGAGCCACTGCTTGCCGGCAAAGAAAATCCCGAAGCGCTTTGTCCGGCTTTCCGCCCGGCACATGCCGATTCCAAAGCCCGGCAGGCAGTTGTTCCTGCGGCTATCACTCTGCCGCGGCAGACCTTGGCATTATTTATCATACGGGCAGTCTCTTCGCTTATTTCGTAATATTCATGGTGCATATGATGCCTCGTTATATCTTCCTCGGTAACCGGCCTGAATGTGCCGTAACCTACGTGAAGAGTAAGATACGCTATGTTTACTCCGGACTGCCTGATGCAATCTATAAGCTCATTAGTGAAATGAAGCCCTGCCGTAGGGGCCGCTATGGCTCCGGGTTTTTTGGCGTACACAGTCTGGTATCTGGACTCATCAATTAATTCGGCGTTTCTTTTTATATAAGGCGGAAGCGGCATACTGCCTATTTTATCAAGCGCGCTATAAATACCCTCTTCCGGCTCAAAACGCATTTGTATATAACCTGCGCTTCTTCCAATCACTTCGGCGCTGATATCTGTTTTATCAAAAACAATCCTCGTTCCCTTAGAAAGTTTCCTTGACGGCCTTGCCAGCACATTATATAAACCGCCTTCCAGCCTGCCTGCCACAAGAAACTCTATCTTTCCGGTATGTCCCCGGCGCCTGCCTATAACGCGCGCTTTGTAGACCTTGGTATCGTTAAGAGCGAGGATGTCTCCCTTCTTAAAAAAACGAACGATGTCCCTGAATAACAGATGTTCAATAGCGCCTGTGTCTTTATGCAGCAGCAGTAATCTGGATTCATCGCGTTTTTGGCACGGGTATTGCGCTATCAGGCCTGGCGGCAGATTATACTCAAAATCTGAAAGTCTCACGCTATTCAAGGGCCTCTATTTTAGCGCCGGGATAATAATAAGACAATATATCGCGAAAAGGCTTCTTCTTTTTTGCCATGGAAAAAGCGCCCCACTGGCACATACCGACTCCATGCCCCCAGCCTTTTCCTTTTACGCGCAGTTTGTCCCCGTCAATAAAAATATTAAAATTCGTGCTCTTAATAAGCGCCGGGCCTATTAAGCTTCGCAAGTCTTTTGCCGTAACAGTTGTAGTAATATCGTTTGCCTCAATTACAATACTGCCCACCCTGCCGTTATTGTCTTTTCCCGCGGTTGACACGCGCCTTATGCCGTTTACCTTGTATCCTTTGGCTTTCAAAATCTCTTCAAACGCCTGAATATCCGTTTCATAAAGCCATGAATAATACGGAGAGTTTTTACAATACCCGCACTCAACCCCTGCCAGTGGAGCTTCGTCCATTTGCCACAGCCTGGATGCCTTTTCGGTATGCCCGCCGCATGTGGCATGAAAAAATGCGGCCAAAGGCCTATTCTTCCACATCAAAACCATGCCTTTTGTTTCATCAACAGCCTTATTTGTCCTATAGCGCTGGGCATAAACACCGTTATACACCTGCGAACTTATATCAGAATGCAGGTGATAGTGCCTGTGTCGGTTCTCCTCTATCTGATACAACGCGTATGTTCTTGAAACAACCGCCTGGGCCTTAATAGCCTCCATGGGCCAGCGATGCGATACTTCATGATATAAAACACCTTTAATATAATCCTCCAGGCCAACCTCGTTTATCGCCATAAGCCGGCGGGCATCTGCCCTTATTATCTTAAGATTCCCTTTATAAAGACGCCTGTTCAGATAAATAGCGGGTTGTTTTTGAGGCACAAGGCATATTGCCTTGGCGCTGAAAATTCTATCGCCGAATTTTATACCGCCGGCAACGGGCGTTATAATTTTATTGAAAAATGTGCCTGCCTTGTCAATTATCTTTCCGCTGGAGATTTCCATGATCTTATAACCGCCCCTTACAGATAACTCTATTCTGTCAACATCGTTAAGCACACAGACCGATATCCTATCAGGCATACGATATAATCCGGCGCTTAAGGCGTTTAACGGCGCCATAAGGCATAATATTAACAAGAAACATATTTGTTTAGTTTTTATATTCATTTATTGGTTTTAATGCGCCGGGCTTAAAGGCTTATGATTTCTTTTTTTTGGGATTTATTACCGGAAAGTCCGGACATTGATACCGATAAAGCGCCTATCGGCAAACAAATTGCCGGAAACGGCTTAGCGGCTATCGGGAACATGTTTTCATAAACCGTTCCCTTTCACTGTAAATACAGCCGCAATATTTTTGATGATACAGGCCCATATCCCGCGACATGCTGTGGGATTTACGGAAACCGGGCCTGAAATCCTCATAGATAAACGGAACAGAATACCGCTTCTGCGCGTCTTCGGCAATCTGCTTCATCATCTCATGATCCTGATACGGGCTTATAAAAAGCGTGCTGGTAAAACCGTCAAAGGCATTTTTCGCGGCGTATTCGGCAGTCTCTCCAATACGCAATGACCAGCAGAGACCGCACCTTGAGTCTTTTTCATGCAAGGCGGTTTTTCTAAAAAAATCCTCAAACATATAATCCTTATGAAAAACTATATCAATGCCCATATGGCGCGCCAGATCAAGGCATGATGACCTTCTCATATGGTACTCGGACACGGGGTGTATGTTGGGGTTATAGAAGAAGCATTTCACCTGGCCGTATTTTTCTTTTAACTTCATCACGCTATAAACCGCGCAAGGCGCGCAGCAGATATGCAATAATATTTTCATGTAAGCCTCCGGGCTTAAGCGGTAATAAAGGTCAAAAAAGGCCTTTGCTTTCTCCCGAGGCCTGTTTCAAATTTAAATGCCTGTAAGCGGCTTCGGTTGCCTGCCTGCCTCTTGGCGTGCGTTTTAAAAAACCCGCCTTTAGCAGAAAAGGCTCTACAACATCAACGATAGTATCGGGCTCTTCGTTAAGGGTGGCTGCCAGTGATTCAATACCAACAGGGCCTCCCTTGAAATGGTCTATTATAACCCGCAAGACCTTGCGGTCTACATTGTCAAGGCCTTCTGAATCAATGCCCTGCGCCGTTAATGCCTTCTCAACCGTTGACTCTTTTATACCGCCGTCTTCCTTTACCTGGGCATAATCTCTTACCCTGCGAAGGAGCCTATTGGCAACGCGGGGTGTCCCGCGTGAACGCCTTGCTATTTCAAGCGCCGCGGACGGTTCAATATCTACATTCAATATGCCCGCCGACCTTTGGACAATCTTCAACAGGTCTTCCGGCGTGTAAAATTCCAGGTGATGAAAAACTCCGAATCTGCCGCGCAGAGGCGCGGTAAGAAGCCCCGAACGCGTGGTAGCGCCGATAATAGTAAAAGGCTTCAGATTGAATTTTATGGTTTTCGCGTATGGGCCTTTATCAATAACAAAATCTATCTGAAAATTTTCCATGGCAGGATACAAAAACTCCTCAACTATTTTAGAAAGCCTGTGTATCTCGTCAATAAAAAGTATGTCTCCGGAACCGAGGTTTGTCAGTATCCCTATGAAATCTCCCGCCCTTTCTATCGCGGGGCCCGATGTCGCGGTTATTTTTACACCCATCTCATGCGCTACTATATGGGCCAGTGTGGTCTTGCCCAGGCCCGGCGGGCCGGAAAACAATATATGTTCGGCGGGTTCATTGCGCCGCCTGGCGGCTTCTATTGTTATTAGCAGATTATCAATAATGTCCTTCTGGCCTATAAAATCCCTGATCATCTCCGGCCGAAGCGACATATTCAATACTCTGTCTTCTTCCGTGTCGCCGGGGACGATCAGCTTCTGCCGGACTTGAAAATCCTTTTCCTCAATACCTTCAGACATCACTGCCCTCTCTGCCTGTAAACTTCGTTTAAAATCTCTTCGCTCGTAGATGCTTTGGGATTTCTCTTAACCGCCTGCTCCACCATCTCTTGTGCCTGATGCCTTTTATACTGTAATTGCATCAATACCTGCACCGCCTCGGCGGTTATATCCTGTTTTGTGCAAATGCCTTCTCCCGCGCCGGAGACGTCTTTGATAAGAGCAAATTTACCTATCTTGTTCTGAAGTTTGGCTATAATCTCCTTTGCCCTTTGCTCGCCGATACCCGGCAGAGACTTCAGATATGCCAAATCCGACCTGTCAATAGCCTTGGCTATCTCGGATATCGGCTTATTGATAGCCCTGACAGCGGCTTTGGGCCCGACGCCTGATACAGTAATAAACTTTTCAAAAAACTCTCTTTCTATATCATTCATAAAACCTATAAGAACAGGGTAACTCTTTGAGGGCTCACCCATATAATAATGGAATGTCACGAGATGCACTTCGCCGCCGATAGGCACGTCCTTTAACTCCTGGGCAACAGTAAGCGGCACAAGCACTTCATAGGTAAGGGCCCCTGCGTCAACCAAGATACTACCCTGGTCTTTTCGCGCGAGTTTTCCTTTTATAGCTGATATCATGTCCTGATAAAACTCCGTCCGGTTTGTTTAAGTAAACATGCTTCGGCAGGTATTGCCAAATCCGGCATGCGGTTCGGATTACCTCTGCTTTCAGCGCGTAAAAAAGGCATAGACACGGGATTACAGGCTTGGAGATGATGCACATACGTCAGACAAAGGGCCAATGCGTCGCTTACATCAAAAGGGCGCGCCGCATCTTTAATATTAAGCAGTTTATTTACAACGCGCTGGACCTGAAGTTTTGACGCGTTTCCGTTTCCCGTAATGACGCGTTTCGGGGTCTTGGCAGGGTATTCTTTTATGGCAATACCATTCTGACGGCAGCAGCATAATATAATCCCTCTGGCATGGCCCATTAATACAGCCGTCATGCGATGCTTATAATGAGAATAGAGCTGTTCCACGACACATATATCCGGATGATAGTTGCGGGCTATGTCCTGTATTTGAAGATATATGGCCTCAAGCCTGGCCGGAAGGCCGTCTTTATAGAGGGTCCTGATAATGCCTGCCTCAATAACGGAAATATTTCCGTTATTATTCTCTATCAACCCATAGCCTGTCTTATCCAGGCCCGGGTCAATGCCTAATACCTTCATATTGTCACCCTTCTAAAAGATCGTCGGGTATATCAAAATTAGCGTAAACATTTTGAACGTCGTCATTGTCCTCAAGCAGTTCCACAAGAGACAAAACCTGTTTGGCAGCAGGGCCTTCAAGCCTTATAGTGCTTGACGGTATCATAGTCAATTCGGCAGATTCTATTTTTATATTGGATTTTTCTATCGCCTCTTTTACTTTTTCTAAATCAGCAGGCGGGGTCGTGACCTCATGCATATCTTCTTCTGTTTTCATATCATCGGCGCCGGCATTGAGAACAATAGACATAAGGGTATTTTCATCGGCATCAGATACCTTTACCATTATAAACCCTTTTTTGCTGAACATCCAGCTCACACTGCCTTGTCCGGCCATATTGCCGCCTTTTTTGGAAAATATATTCCTAATCTCGGCGCCTGTCCTGTTCTTATTGTCTGTCAGGGCTTCTACGATAATAGCCACTCCCGACGGGCCATAGCCTTCGTATGCTATCTCTTCATACACCACGCCCGGAAGTTCGCCCGTGCCTTTTTTAATGGCCCTGTCAATATTATCCGCGGGCATATTAACAGCCTTCGCCTTGCCTATTGCCACACGCAACCGCGGATTAGCGGATGGGTCGCCGCCGCCCGATTTCGCCGCTACAGTCAGTTCTTTAGAGATCCTGGAAAATGCCTTGCCCCTTTTGGCGTCTGTCGCGGCTTTTTTATGTTTTATACTTGCCCACTTGTTGTGTCCTGACATACTTTATATCTCCTTTTGCTTTGTTATCGCGGACATATTTCCGCGCTCTTTTAGGCGGCAAAGGGCCCTTATAAAGACAAAAACTAAAAAGAGCCTCATTCCTCTTTCTCGTTCTGCTTTGCCTGTTGATATTTAGCGATAATACCCTGGGCTATCTTTGCCGGAGTTTCATCATAATGCGAAAATTCCATATGATAAGAACCTCTGCCTGCCGTTAAAGAGCGTAATTCTGTCGCGTATTTCAGCATCTCCGACAAGGGTATTTTCGCCATAACTATTTCGTTATGCCCTTTGGCCTCCACGCCTATTATCCTGCCGCGCTTTGAATTAATATCGCCCGTAACCGAGCCCATGGCATCTCCGGGCGCCGTTATTGACACATTCATAATCGGCTCCAACAAAACCGGGTTAGCCTCATGGACACCCTTTTTCAGCGCCATACTTCCGGCTATCTTGAACGCCATTTCAGAAGAATCAACGCTGTGATAAGAACCATCATAAATCGTAACCCTTATGTCAACAAGCGGGTACCCTGCTATCGCGCCCTCTTCCATGGCCTGAATAACGCCTTTTTCAACTGCCGGTATATATTGCCTTGGGACCACGCCCCCTACTACTTTATTTAAAAATTCAAAATTTCCGCCTCTGGGAAGAGGCTCTATCTCAAGCCATACGTCTCCATATTGTCCACGGCCCCCGGACTGCTTCTTGTATTTGCCTTGGATCTGCACCTTTTTCTTTACGGTCTCTTTATACGCGACCTTGGGCACGCCAAGTTCCACGTCAACCTTAAAATCATTTTTAAGTTTTCCAACCATGGCCGTCAGGTGCATGTCGCCAAGGCCTGAAACAATCAGCTCTTTCGTCTGCTGGTCTCTGGAAAACTTGAACGTGGGGTCTTCGCTGTTTAATTTAGAAAGGGCCGTCATTATCTTTTCCTCGTCATGCCTGGATACCGGTTTTACAGACAAGGATATGGCAGGCTCGGGCAGTATGACAGGCTCAAACTTAAATTTTACTCCCTCCGAGGCTATTGTATCGCCAAGGCCTGTTTCTTTTAATTTGGCTACAGCCGCTATGTCCCCGCAAGAAACCTCTGAAACAACCTTTTGTTCTTTGCCCTGGAGCATAAAAATCTGGCCAATCCTTTCTTTCACGGACTTGGTAACATTATAAAATGACGTATCGCTTTTCAATGTCCCGGAAAAAACCCGGAATACGGTAAGCTGGCCTATAAAAGGGTCTATCAACGACCTGAATACAAAAGCGGAAAAATCACCCTGCGCATCAGGAACTACTTTAACAGCTTCTGGCATAGTTTCCTGGCCGGCAAATACAGGCCCGGCATCCAGGGGGCTGGGTAACAGGTCTTCAATACAGTCTATCAACTCGGGTATGCCTATATCCTTTAATGCGCATCCGCAAAGCACGGGAAACAGTTTGCCCTGGCATACAGCCTTTTTAAGCGCCTGCCGTATCTCATCGTCGGTGGGCATTTCTCCGGAAATGTATTTTTCAAGGAGCATGTCATCAGTCTCGGCAACAGATTCAAACAAGCTTTCGCGGTATTTCATGGCTGATTCCTTTTCAGGGCCTTGCAATTTTTCAATCTCCGCCTTGTCAAAAAGCGATATAACCCTGCTAAAAGAGGCCTCTTTACCTACAGGAAACTGCAAAGCAATGCAAGCATTACCAAATGCCTCGCGTATTGAAGATAGCGCTTTGTCAAAATCCGAATTTTCTTTGTCCAATTTATTTATAAACAATACGCGGGGCAGGTTCTTTTCCTTGAGCATATCCCAGCATCTTTCGGTACCGGTTTCAACACCGTTTACAGCGCAGACAACACAAACCCCTGAATCAACCACTCTTAAGGAAGTTAAAAGAGAGCCTGAAAAATCCGCGTAACCAGGGGTATCAATAATATAAGAAAGCCCTGTGCCGCGCTGGATAAAAAAAACTTTTGACCGCATAGTGGTCTTACGCTGTATCTCATCGTTATTATAATCGCACATGCTGGTCCCCTGATCAACACTGCCATGACGCGAATTAATACCTGCCTTGAAAAGCATGCTGTCAATACACGATGTCTTGCCTGAACCTGAATGGCCTAAAAATATAAGTGTCCTTTTATTTTTCAAGTCAACCATGGGCCAAACCTCCCTTCATCTATAGTATTAATTATAGTATTAACTTGAATATCATTATATATAAGGGCTGATTAAGAGTCAAGTTCAATAAAAATATCGGCGAGAAAAAGACAAAACAAAAAAACGGCAGGGAATAGACTCCCTGCCGTTTTGAATATTAAGCCAGCAGCTGCTTACTCTCCCACAATCTGGCGAATGCAGTACCATTAGCGATGAAGGGCTTAACTGCCGTATTCGGAATGGGAACGGGTGTTTCCCCTCCTCTATGGCCACTGGCAAAATTAGAGTTTGTCTTATTTTTTAAAGACAAACAATCAATCATTTCCAGGGACAATTAAATCCCCGGCAAAAATTATTGACAACTTGTATAGTCAAAAAACTACATTAATGAATTTATAAGACCAGCTACAGGCAATGCTGGGCATATACCTGTAACAATATAATGGTCAAGCCTCACGAGATATTAGTACTCCTTAGCTTAATCCCTTACGGAACTTACACACGGAGCCTATCAACCTTGTAGTCTACAAGGTCTCTTCAGGTACCATACGGTACGGGATATCAATTCTTGGAGGAGGCTTAGTGCTTAGATGCTTTCAGCTCTTATCCTTTCCGAACATAGCTACCCAGCTTATACGCCTGGCGGCATAACTGGAACACTAGAGGTTCGTCAATCCGGGTCCTCTCGTACTACGGACTGCTCTCCTCAAATATCCTACGCCCACGACAGATAGAGACCGAACTGTCTCACGACGTTCTGAACCCAGCTCGCGTACCACTTTAACCGGCGAACAGCCGGACCCTTGGGAGCTTCTCCACCCCCAGGATGTGATGAGCCGACATCGAGGTGCCAAACCGGGCCGTCGATGTGAACTCTTGGGCCCGATAAGCCTGTTATCCCCAGAGTACCTATTATTCGTTGAGCGATGGCGCTTCCACTTGCAACCACCGGATCACTAAGACCTGCTTTCGCATCTGCTCGACTTGTAGGTCTCGCAGTTAAGCTCTTTTATGTCTTTACACTCAATGCACGATTGCCATACGTGCTGAAAGAACCTTTGTGCTCCTCAGTTACCTTTTATGAGGAAACCGCCCCAGTCAAACTGCCCGCCTGGCATTGTCCCCACGCCTGATTCAAGGCAATGAGTTAGAATTCTAATAAAACAAGGGTGGTATTTCAAGGTTGGCTCCACCTCGGCTAACGCCAAGGCTTCACTGCCTCCCACCTATCCTACACATGTCGGATCAAAATTCAATACCAAGGTACAGTAAAGGTTCCGGGGTCTTTTCGTCTAGTCGCGGGTAGACGGCATCTTCACCGTCGCTACAATTTCGCCGAGCCCCTCGTTGAGACAGCGCCCAGACCGTTACACCATTCGTGCGGGTCAGAACTTACCTGACAAGGAATTTCGCTACCTTAGGACCGTTATAGTTACGGCCGCCGTTTACCGGGGCTTCAGATTGCAGCTTCTTCCCTTGCGGGAATAACCGCGCCACTTAACCTTCCGGCACCGGGCAGGTGTCAGTCCCTATACATCGTCTTACGACTTAGCAGAGACATGTGTTTTTGCTAAACAGTCGCCTGGGCCTCTTTAGTGTCACCCTAATCCCCTCCGACTGTGCGTCTTCAGGGTTTAAGGCACCCCTTCTTCCGAAGTTACGGGGCCAATTTGCCGAGTTCCTTAACGAGGGTTCTCTCGAGCGCCTTAGGATTTTCTCCTCGTCTACCTGTGTCGGGTTGCGGTACGTGCACCCGTCATACTCATTACAGCAGATTTTCTTGGCAGTGTGGTGTGAATCAGTTCGCCCGCTCCGTGGATTGGGCTCCACATAACCCCTCATCCCAGACTCGCGCCTGGAACTACAGGCTTATCCCCAGACATCCAACGCTGGGTAGATCTAACCTACTGCGTCATGCTATAATTGATAACGCATAACAGGTGGTATCTGAATATTAACAGATTGTCCATCACCTACGCCTTTCGGCCTCGGCTTAGGCACGACTAACCCTGGGTGGATTAACCTTCCCCAGGAAACCTTAGACTTACGGCGGATACGTTTCTCGCGTATCTTTTCGCTACTCATTCCGGCATAATCACTTCTATTTCGTCCAGAGCTCCTTACGGTACTCCTTCACTCTAACATAGAACGCTCCCCTACCAAATATACTACCCGAAGGCAGTATAAATCTGCAGTTTCGGCGTCAGGCTTAAGCCCCGATTATTATCGGCGCGAGATCACGTTGACCGGTGAGCTGTTACGCAATCTTTAAATGATGGCTGCCTCTAAGCCAACATCCCGGTTGTCTAAGTAACCTCACATCCTTTACCACTTAGCCTGATCTTAGGGGCCTTAACTGGCAGTCTGGGCTGAATCCCTCTTGACTATGAAGCTTATCCCTCACAGTCTCACTCCTATGATACGGTTGATAGTATTCGGAGTTTAATTGGGTTCGGCAGACGGGTAAGTCCCCTAGCCCATTTAGTGCTCTACCCCTATCAACTATTACATAAGGCTGTCCCTAAAGACATTTCGGGGAGAACCAGCTATTTCCGAGTTTGATTAGCCTTTCACTCCGATCCACAGCTCATCACCTGCCTTTTCAACGACAGTGCGTTCGGGCCTCCACATGGTTTTACCCATGCTTCACCCTGGCCATGGATAGATCACTCGGTTTCGGGTCAGCTTAGTATAACTTGTCGCCCTTTTAAGACTCGCTTTCGCTGCGGCTCCTCTCTGCAAAGAGATTAACCTTGCTACACTAAGCAACTCGCCGGATCATTATTCAATAGGCACGCGGTCAGCCATTATCCTCTATGAGGATCATAGGCCTTCCACAGCTTGTAAGCTCATGGTTTCAGGTACTATTTCACTCCCCTCAACGGGGTACTTTTCAGCTTTCATTCACATTACTTGTGCACTATCGGTCATCAATTAGTATTTAGCCTTGGCCTGTGGTCAGGCCTGATTCCTACGGGGTTTCACGTGTCCCGTAGTACTTGGGATACTGTTAGGCCGGTTAAAGGATTTCACTTACAAGACTATCACTCTCTTTGGTTGGGCTTTCCAGCCCATTCAGTTATCCATAACCGTACCACATTACAGTCCCGCAACCCCTCTGGCACATGTGCCAAAGGTTTAGGCTGTTCCTCGTTCGCTCGCCGCTACTTAAGGAATCAATGTCTTTTTCTTTTCCTCAGGGTACTAAGATGTTTCAATTCCCCTGGTATCGCTTCTTAAACCTATTTTATTTAGTTTAAGATACCCTGATATTACTCAAGGTGGGTTCACCCATTGGGAAATCTCCGGATCAAGGGCTGTTTGCGCCTCCCCGAAGCATATCGCTGCTTACCACGTCCTTCATCGCCTATTGACGCCAAGCCATTCACCATAAGCTCTTTGTAGCTTGACCAAAAACTCGATAAACAATATACCCATCTGCTCTTACGAGCCAATGGGCATAGAATTACGGTTCTCGTTTGAAATTGTAGTTTTCGACTATACAAGTTGTCAAAGAACAAATCTATTATATTAATAAAGCGTCCATATTACCGCTTTACCATAGGATAGTTCTCATATTAATAACGCATGGCCGGTCTTTTCATAATGCAGTTTCTGCCTGTTAAAACCCAGTCCTAAGAACTGCTTAATAAAAATTAATGCAAGATGGTGGAGATGAGGGGGATTGAACCCCTGACCCCCTGCTTGCAAAGCAGGTGCTCTCCCAGCTGAGCTACATCCCCATTTAGTTTACAGTTAAACATAGCCGTTAATTATGATACACAGTTTTTATACGGACTAAATGGTGGGCCCAACTGGAATTGAACCAGTGACCACCGCGTTATCAGCACGGTGCTCTACCAACTGAGCTATAGGCCCACAATATGTTTGAAATAAACTTAACCCCGGAACTTTTTCAAGAAATACGACCCATTGTATGCGTTTAGCATTTGAGGGGAATCTATTACTGATTCGCGTTACTTTTTTTCGGGGCAGTTTAAGTAAAACTGCAGGCCCTCTGGAGAAATCAGGTCACTAAATTCATTGAAATCCCGAGCCAATACTGTAAAAGAGCTGATGAAAAAGGATGCCAAAAACCAGCGAAAGAAACCACCTGTTGTTTTATACGGCGGCCAAAGGCCGTCGTATAAAAATACTCCTTAGAAAGGAGGTGATCCAGCCACACCTTCCGGTACGGCTGCCTTGTTACGACTTAGTCCCCCTTACCAACCACACCTTAGACGCCTCCTCCCTTGCGGTTAGGTCAGCGGTTTTGGGTGCAATCGACTCAGGTGGCTTGACGGGCGGTGTGTACAAGACCCGGGAACGTATTCAGCGCATCGTGGCTGATACGCGCTTACTAGCGATTCCGGCTTCATGGAGGCGAATTGCAGCCTCCAATCTGAACTGGCCCTGCTTTTTTGCGATTAGCTCCACCTCGCGGTTTGGCAACGCTTTGTAGCAGGGATTGTAGCACGTGTGTCGCCCAGGGCGTAAGGGCCGTACTGACTTGACGTCATCCCCACCTTCCTCCGTTTTATCAACGGCGGTCCTCTTAGAGATCCCAAAATGGGCAACTAAGAGCAGGGGTTGCGCTCGTTGCGGGACTTAACCCAACACCTCACGGCACGAGCTGACGACAGCCATGCAACACCTGTGTATCTGTCTTTAAGGGAAGGCCCTACTTTCATAGGGCTGTCAAATACATGTCAAGCCCTGGTAAGGTTCCAGGCGTAGCGTCCTATTAAACCACATGCTCCACCGCTTGTGCGGGTCCCCGTCAATTCCTTTGAGTTTC